>JBKGXW010000052.1:0-15760 GCA_046546395.1 Halanaerobiales bacterium | reverse complement strand
TTTTATTACTATATCTTATTATATTAGACTTCACGGCCTTATTACTGCTATAATAAGTAATTTTTTTATATCGTATTATCTAAGTTTCTTTTACTTAGCAAATACATGGTCTCCTATTATTACAGTAGTTTCAAGTTGTGACAGCCAATCAATAGTTCTTGCTTTTTTTGGATTGTAGAAAAAAAGTGCTCCCAGGCTGGGGTCTATACCATTCATAGCATCTTTAGCAGCCTGATAAGCTATACTACCTGGAATCAAGTTTATCTGTCCATCTGTTACAGGAGTAAACTGGTTAGGTTGATAGATAACCTCTCTCACTGTATTTGGAAAATCAGGAGATGCTACCCTATTTAATACAACCGCGCCAACTGCAACCTGTCCCTCATATGGTTCACCCCTGGACTCCGCATTGATTATACTTGCCAATAATTCAAGATCCTCATCAACTAAATCCCTATCAGAATCATCACTGCCAGGATCATCAATATTGTCATCGATCTCTTCATCATCAGATTGTCCCAGTTGAGATACTAGTACAAGTAGTAAAGCAATCCCTACTCCCTTATAGATATCCTCTTCATCTCCAGCATCAGCAATAGATGTTCCTACAAATATTGCTATTCCAGGAAGAGAGGCATATATTATCATAAATAACAGGGTAAAAAAACAAGTATATTTAATGGTATTTCTGGACATGAGCTTACCTCTTTTCTAATTAGAAAGTAATAAGAGTAATGCAACAGCACCTACACCATATAGTAATGTATTATTATTGGACTTTTCTTCTTCAAGCTGTTGAATTTCACTATTCTTTCCCTCCACTTCAGAGCGTAGACTATTTACTTCCTGCTGTAAAGAACGAAGCCGTGTAGCATTAATCGAAATACGATTTTCCAGATCAGCTATAGTTTCATCTGTAGCCTCAATACTAGCTTCACGTAATTCGTCTATCTGTGCCTGGTTCTCTTCAATTAAAGCACTCTGCTCATCATTGGTACTTTCAAGAATTGCAATTCTCTCTTCCAACTGCTTGATTTTTAAAATGCTATCGATAATCTGAGTAACATCACTCTCAACATTTGTTATTTTCTCACTTAAATTTTCTATTTCAGAATTAAGTTCTGAAATATCTACATCTTTAATCTCACTGATAATTTCATCCTGGATTAGATTCTTCTGCTCCATTTCTTTCAGACGTTCAGCAAAGGCATCTCCCTGGACAGCCAGGTCAACAAGTTCTTCTCTAAATTCTACAGATAGATCACGCAAAAGACCCATGTCTTCATCTGATGCCTGTACACCGCCACTCTCAATTCTTTCAAGAATACGGGCAACAATTTCAGCCAGTTGATAACGTGTAAGAGATTCATTTCCTCTAAATGTATCATCTTCATATAGTTGTAGTAAACCCTGATCAACTAATTTACTAACATTTTGATATGCCCAGTGATCACTTGGTACATCCTTAATATCTGTTGCACTTATTGTACTACTTAATACTAATACTGTGATAATTGTTAAGACTATTAATTTTTGTCTCATCTTTTTTCCTCCCTTTACTTATTTAGATTTATTAATTTCACTGACAGATCTTCACTTTCCCCAATAAACTCTGTATTATCATTCCATTCCAGATAAAGATTTTCAGGATCGAGTACCTTGAAATGAATACTGGCAATTATACCCCTGGTTTTTTCTGTAGGTATAATCTGATCAATCAATATTTCCCCCGCATTACTTATATCTGGTCTTGTCCATGGATAGAATGTATTGTTTTCATCATCCTTTATAAAGATAGTACCACGGGAAACAAACACAGGTTTTAATGCCTGGCTATCATAATTAATATTGAGATCAATTAATTCAATTCCATAGAGATTTTCTCCAATGAGATCTATAGTGATATAATCACCTGGTTGATAATCTCCTTCATCCTTAATATTAAAATATATTAACGGATCTAACTGTGGTAAGATTAAATTATCGTATGTCTTGACCTCCTGATAGCCGTGTAGAGCCTGTATATCTATTGCAACCGGTAGCTGGCCGTCAATATTAAGTGCTTTGACACGCCATTTAATATTAATCCTTTCTCCAGCCTGAATGTCCCCTGGGTATTTTTTGGAGATTTCTTTTGGAGCCAGGATTAACCCCGGTGGTAATAACAATTCAATTGAAGTGTCATATAATGGTGAACCACCTGAATTATATAATTCAGTAATTATCGTAAATGGATTAGGAACCAATCTACCATTTTCTACAACAGGTTCTTCTCCCAGACTCACTGTTGATTCAAGATTTGGCGGTCCTATGAAACGCATATTCCGGGTAACCTGATTTGAATCAGTATTATCAGCCTCAACCATGACAGTATAATTTATATCTGGAGGCATATTTATGCCTTCAGGAAGAACATTCCATACAACCTGAGCTATTTCACCTGGTTCCAGGTCACCCAATTCCTTTGTCATATTATCAGTATTGAGTATTTCAGGCAGTTGAATATTGATACTTACACCTTCTGCCACAATTTCAGATGTATTTTCAACATAAGCTACAATTGGAATTGTCTTATCTGGTGTATCCAGTACTACTTCAGCAGGTGATGTTATACCCAGAGAAAGTAATCCAGGAACTACGGTTATTCCCCCCAGACCATAATTGGTAATATAACTCCTGCTTTCCCCGGCCTCCAGTGTTTCCGGAACCCAGTAAAGAGCAGCAGCACTATCAATCTCATATTCACCTTTGCGTAAGAAATCCTCTCCAGGATTGAAATCAAAATCCCAGACTCCATCTGCCATACTTCCCCAGTCAGCAAATTTAACCTGGTCAGGAGTAGTTACACCTGTACCGGTGAATGTACCCTGTGAAGTAACAGTAGGATCACTTATACTATCAAAAGCCTGCCAGAACTGCGGCAGTTCTTTGGAATAATACAATTTATCACTGACTACGGCATCATTTCCAATACGGAATGGTGCTCCATCATTCTGACCAAGCATAGTATCAAGAACAACACGTAAGCCAACTTTATGATCTTTATCTCCTGTATTCTCAACACGGTACTTTATCTGTACTGAATCATATAGACCAGTTGTGTAACTCTTTACTATTGTTAATATCTGTTCTACGATTATATCATCTTCAAATTGTGTTGTTGTGACAATACTATTATTATCAACATATGGTCCCTGAACAACTTCCCCATAATTTCCATTACTACCAGCACGGCGGCCGGTTTGTCCTCCGAAAACATAGTGTTGTCCATCTAACCATAATGTTGTATATGATGTCCATGGTCTGGGCCTTCCATACACAAGGGGTTTGTTATCATCGCTTTCCTCCAAAGGGGCTCCCCCGGTGGTTTCTATTGCAAATCTACCCAGGGCATTATCGTTCTGGTTTACAACTATTACTATATAGTCATTACCAAGACGTAAATTGTTGTTAGGATCAACTTCATCAAATAAATCTGCTGAAGTTTCTGTGGCACTAACTAATGCTGTAAATATAAACATTATAGTTATAATACTTAATATCAGTATCTTTTTCTTCTTCACTAAGCTCACCCCTATCTAAATACTACATCCCCCTGTGAAACACGTACTTTTGAATTATCATTTTCATCTATATAGAACTCTACTCTTACTGGAATCGTATATGGTTGTTGATATGATTTAAATTCCCATCCGTTCTCAATAGTTAAAACTGCAACCCTGTTCATCTGTTCATAACCTGATGATTTCGATACATGTACTGTTTCTATTACACCAGAAGAACTAACCAGTACATTTAATTCCACTTCACCTTCAGCTTCCTGATCTACAAGATCTTTTGGAAAGTTTGGCGGTGGTGAACCTATTATCAATTCTCCAGACGTTGGTGGTGGAGGAGGTGGCGGAGTTTCCTCCTCTACAGGTGTTTCGGTAGTTTCGTCTGCCTGATCACTACTTTCATTGCTATCACCAGTATTTTCACTGGTACTTTCACCTGTAGTATCACTGTCATTTTGAGCAGTGGCTGATTCACCAGTCTCCTGCTGATTTGCTTCAAGTGTATCTGACTGACTACTTTCTACTGCAGGTTGATTATCATTAACCTCTACTTCCAAATCACTATTTTCATTACTTATTATATCATTGTCATTACTTGACTGTGTTTCATTTTCTATAATATCTTGATTAATGCTTTCCTCAACAGGTTCAGTTGTCTCCTGGGTAGTATCAGCAGTATTGGCATCTTCAATATTTTCCTCAACAGGTTCCTGTTCAGTTTCTACAGGTTCTGATTCAAGCTCAGGAGTTTCGGTTTCTTCAGGAGTTTCGGTTGTATCAACCTGGTTGTCAGATGTATCTATCTGATTTTCTTTAGCTTCCGGCGTTGTTTCCTGATTTTCAGTAGTTTCTGTTTCAGTTGCTTCTTCTACTGAATTATCCGCTTCTGTCTGTTCTTCAGAAGCAGTAATATCTTCTTCAAGTTCAGTCTCATTCTGTTGGCTTTCTTCTTCAACTTCCTCGATTGGTTCTTCCTCAGGCTCCTCAATTTCTTCAACATCAGTCTCATCGGTTTCAGCCTCTGTCTCTATCTCAGTAGTTGATTCAGACTGATCAGTACTACTGGTTTCCTCAGCTGGGACTTCGCTTATAGAAGCAGGCTGAGTTTCTTCCGCACGATATTCAACCATCTGCATAAAACCAAATTCCTGTGTTTCGCCATTATTCCCCAGAACACTCAAGTTTCCATAGGGAAATACAATGAATAACAGGATGTGTAAGAATATTGATACTGTAATAAACAAATATAAACGGTCAGGCTCTTTCCTCTTCCGCATATTAAACTACTCCTTTTTATCAGCGGCTAATGCCAATTTATAAATACCAGCCTGGCGCAGGTTGTCCATAACTGAGATAATATGTTTATATTGGACCTCATTATCAGCATTAATAATAGCCACAATCTGATTGTTTTGCTGATAAAGATCTGAAGCAAGTTCAGTCAAACTGGAAAAAGATATCTGATCACCCTCATAATATAGAATTCCTTCATTATCCAGATCAACAATCATATTCTCAGCTTCCTGACTGGATACAGTAACTGCTTTAGGTAATTGTAGGTCTATTCCTGTTGGTGAAGTTCGGAAAGTTGTAAATAACATAAAAAATACAAGCAAAAAGAAAATAACATCAATCATAGGTATTATATTGATTGAGGTTTTTTTCTTAAGAGTAGGTTTGAACATTTTCTTCCCCCCTGTTACCTACAACATCCATTATATCAACCATGCTGAGGTTCATTTCATGGGCTTTAGAGGCAACAATATTAGAAAAGTATGAATAAAAAATTGTTGATGGAATAGCTATTATAAGACCAAGAGCAGTACTTATTAAAGCTGCTGCAATGTTACTACTTATCTGTGTAGGATTAGCTGCGCCAGCAGCAGTACCAAGAATATTGAAACTGCCGATTATTCCTACAACTGTACCAAGTAAACCTAATAAAGGAGTTATCATTGAAACTACATCTAATATAGGAAGGTGTTTTTCCATTTTCTTGATTTCATCTTCACCAACTGCCTGTAAAACCTCACGTATTCTTGCAGGGTCTTCACTATGATGAGATAAAGCTGTTGCTAATAGCTTTGCATTGGGACCTTTTTCCCCTTTTAATTCATTTAAAGCTGTAAGTATGTCATTCTGTTCAACTAGTAATTCAATTTTCTTGATTAATCTAAAACTACTGTCACGATACTTCATGAAAAATATTATCTTTTCAATTATAACTGCCAGACTAAATATTGATGCAATCGCTAAAGGGATTGACATCGGCCCTCCCAGGGTTAGAAAACTCCATATCTTATCCAAATTTTATCACTCCTTATAATTTACAATCTTACTATATATTTAATTCGACATAAACAAGCGTATTCCTTCTTTAATTTTCATGTATTATGGCATATTTCAATAGTTATTTTTAGACCTTTCTCTATATTTTATAATAGATATTTTTATCTATTATCTTTTATTGTATAAGAAAAACCATACTCTAAAAGTATGGCCGAATAATAAATATTAATTCTTCAATTTTTTATGATACTTTTTTCCCTAAAACAACAAGAATTTATGAGGATATTGAGCATAATGTTAATCACTTTTTAACATAATAAACTTGTGAAATTTATACTGTTATATTCTTTGCATCAGCCAGAATCTCTTCAAGTTCTTCTACACTTATCTCAAGATTGTGTTCTTTAACCAGTGTCTTAATATTTTCATCATATTTTTCAGCATACTTGAAAAAAGTTTCTTCCATCTTTTTCATCATATCCATGATTATACCTCGCTTTTTTTAGTATATTTTATAGTATATAAAAATGAATAAATTTATATTCATCAGCTATTAATTTAAGCTAATTTATTTTTGTCTATTATTAAAGAAAAATAAAGTAAATAGTTATGCAGTAATCAATATTCTGAACAAACTGACCATCTTCAAAAATACTATAAAAAAAGTACTTTACAGATAAAAACAGCGGCAAAAAAACCAGCAAGATCGGCCAGTAGTCCGACAGTAATTGCATAACGGTATTTCCTGATACCGACAGCACCAAAATATACTGCAATAATATAAAATGTTGTTTCTGTACTACCCTGTATTGTAGAGGCAAGCTTTCCAATAAATGAATCAGCACCATATGCTTTCATCAAATTATCTGTATAGGCAAGGGAACCGCTTCCAGATAGAGGCCTCAGGAACATAAGCGGCATAACTGCTTCAGGTATATTCAATCTTGTAGAAATAGGTTGAAAAAGGTCAACCAACATTTCAAGTGCACCTGAAGCGCGAAATACATTGATAGCAAGGACCATAGCTAAAAGATAGGGAAATATCCGAAGTACTGTTTTAATACCATCAGCTGCTCCTTCTGTAAATACCTCATATATCTTTATGCCCTTTACAATGCCAGATGCAATTATAATTATAATAATAATAGGTACACTCCATGCTGATATCACAGAAACTAATGACAAAACATCAACACCCCCTGTAAAAGATGTGATATAAAAATAAACGAGATTTTACAAGATATATTTTTTTAGAATATATCTCTAACTATTACATTAGTTATTTTAATATTTTTTATATTAAATCTACAACAGATCAATCTAATTTCGAAATCGATCAAGTAAAAATACGGAATATTTTATCGAGGATAATAGCGGTAATTGTGGAGAAGGTTGTAGCAAACAGAGTACTAGTAAGAATAAGCGCAGGTAGATTTGAACCATTGGCAGCGCGAAGACTTATAATCATAGCCGGAATAATTGTAATACTTGATGTATTTAAGGCTAACAGAGTACACATAGCTTTACTGGCGGTATTTGAACCTCCGTTGAGTTTCTGTAATTCCTGCATAGCTTTTATTCCAAGGGGAGTTGCAGAATTCCCCAGTCCCAGTATATTTGCTGTAAGATTCAGGATAATTGCAGCAGCTGCAGGGTGGTCCCTGGGTACTTCGGGAAATATATATTTTATAATAGGACTCAATAATCTAGCCATAAAGTCAGTCAATTTTGCTTTTCTGGCAATATTCATTAAACCCAACCATAGAGCTATTGGTCCCAATAAGGCTATCATGATCTCAACACTTTGTGTAACAGAATCAAAAATAGCAGTAGAAACCTGATCCATCTGACCATTAACAGCAGCCGTAATAAATCCTATAAGTATCAATAAAAACCATAAAATATTGATCATAATTTGCCACCAATTTTCTTTCAGGAATTTAAACCTACTCCCCAAAATTTTTCGAAAAAATTAAGGGCATTTTTATAAAATATCTTTTCTATTTCTTCTCTGCTGTAATCATTTTCATATAATTTCAGTTTCAGATTTTTTAAACACGAAATATTCTCTAATCCTATCGGTGTTTGTTGAATACCATCATAATCTGTCCCCAGAATTACACTCTCAATACCTACTAGGTCCCTTATATAATCTATATGTTTAATAATATCATTTATATCAACTTTTTTTCTATCAGTGATAAAAAAAGGTGCAAAATTAATACCTATAACACCATTCCTTTCTGTCAGTGCAATAATCTGCTCGTCAGCAAGATTCCTTGGATGTGGACAGATTGACATTACATTGGAGTGTGATGCCAGAACTGGTTTTTGGAAGTATTTCATAATATCCCAAAATCCAGCCTCTGAAATATGGGAGACATCAATAATTATATCAAGCGCTTCCATTTGGGCCAGCATCTTTCTTCCCATCAGAGAAAGGCCACCATTTGTTTGACTTTCAAGCACCCCATCTGCCAGGTGATTTCTTTGATTCCATGTCAAAGAAATCATTCTGACACCAAGTCTGTGCATAATTCGCAGAATTGATAGATCCCGAATACCTTCAGCTCCTTCGATTGAAAGCATGATTCCGATTTTATCATTTTCTATTACCATTTTTATATCCTGATAGTTTTTAATGATTTTCAGTTCTTCATGATCTTCAATAAGTGAAAGAAATTTATCCAGAATCTCCAGCGTCCTGTATAAAGCACGATCCGACTTGTATCCTGGTTCAACAAATATAGCAAATACAGCAATTTTTATATTCCCTTCTTTCATTTTCACCAGATCAACATGGAAATTATCATTATCTTCTGAAAAAATATATTCATTATCCTTATCAAAAAAATTTAGGAGTGTATCAAGATGGCTCACAATTGTATACAATAATATCACCAAGCCTTATAACATATTACTATATATATATTACAGAAATACTAAACTTATAAATAGAAGATTGATTTTATGTATTAATTTTTTACTTATAAAGTCCTTACTTAAAATATTTATTCTCAGAGTATTAGGTTGAATTATTTACTTTAAAGTTAACCTTCTATATTTAAAAGCATTCTACATTTAAAAAGTGTTAAAGAGACACTAAATTCGTAAATTCTACAAATTTTTTAATTTTTCAAAAAAATAATGGCCTTTCGGCCATAAATAAACTGACTTTTTGTCAATAGACAAACAGATAGAACATAAAATTAACGAGGTTCAATAATTAATTTTATAGCAGTTCTTTCCTCACCATCAATCTCAATGTCTGTAAACGCTGGTATACAGATTAAATCAATTCCACTGGGAGCTACAAAACCTCTAGCAATCGCTACTGCTTTTATACCCTGGTTTAATGCCCCAGCCCCAATTGCCTGAAGTTCTGCACTACCCCGTTCTCTGAGAACTCCAGCTAATGCGCCTGCTACTTTGTTGGGACTCGATTTTGCTGATACTTTTAATACTTCCATGTTAGTAAGATACCTCCTTGTATAGTTAATTTCTATTTATATATATTATATTAGTCATCCTGAAAAAAATTCCTGCATAAATAGTAAAAAAATACAAAATTATTTCTTTAGACTCATAGAGGTCTCTCTGATTCGTTCAATTTTATTTCCGGTATAGAGATTTTCATCTATCTCTATGATGGCTCCTTCAATTTTATAAGGCCCTCTGGCGACTTTATAACTGATTGATATTTGAGTACGGAAACGCTCGATCACCTTATCTTTTGACATACCCAGTATAGAGTTCACAGCACCGGTCATACCAAGGTCAGTCATATAAGCTGTTCCAGCAGGTAATATCATATTATCAGATGTCTGTACATGAGTGTGTGTTCCAACTACAGCGGCAACCTGACCATCAACATAGTTTGCAAAAGCAAGTTTTTCACCTGTTGCTTCAGCATGAAAGTCTATTATGATAATATCTGCTTCATTCTTAATCTGTTCGATGAATTTATCATATGTATCAAAGGGTGAGTTGTTACCCGTCATAAAAACCTGTCCATTAAAATTTATAACAGCAACACTAAAATCATTTACTTTTAAAACAGTCCAGCCCTTTCCAGGAACATTCATATTATAGTTTAGAGGTCGTATTATCCTGTTCTCTTTACCGATAAAATCAAGAATCCCTTTTTTATCCCAGGTATGATTTCCCATTGTAAGAATGTCTATACCATAAGAAAAAAGTTCATCAGCAACTCGTCTGGTAAGACCAAAACCACCAGCTGAGTTTTCAGCATTAGCAATAATAAGATCCGGATTTTCTTTTTTGATAATTTCAGGTAACAGGTTTCGAACAGCAGTTCTTCCGGTTCTTCCTACAATATCTCCAATAAAAAAAACTTTCATCCTACTCTAAACTTCCTTTCTATTCAAAAAGGGCCCCAAGAAATGGAGCCCGAGCTTTCAAATTTATTTTGCATACTCTACAGATCTGGTTTCTCTTATAACTACAACCTTAATTTGTCCTGGATAATCAAGGTTATCTTCAATGTTCTTAGTTAAATCACGGGCTACTTTTGTTGCAGTAGCATCATCAATCTTTTCAGATTCGACAATAACCCGTAATTCCCTACCAGCTTGTATCGCATAAGCATTATCTACGCCCTGATAGCTATAAGCTATAGTTTCAAGTTCTTCAAGACGCTTGATATAAGATTCCAGCGTTTCCCTCCTGGCGCCAGGCCTTGCAGCCGAAATAGCATCTGCAGCTGAAACAAGGACTGCTTCAATAGAAGTAAATTCAATATCTCCATGATGAGCGCCAATACAGTGTGTTACTTTTTCAGACTCACCATATTTTCGGGCTAAATCCATACCAATCTTCACATGTGGTCCTTCAACCTCATGATCTATTGACTTTCCGATATCATGTAGAAGGCCACCTCTTTTAGCAAGGTTTACATCTGCACCAAGTTCTGCAGCCATAATACCAGCTAAATAAGATACCTCCAGTGAATGTTGCAAAACATTCTGGCCATAGCTTGTTCTAAATTTCAACCTACCTAAAAGTTTTACCAATTCTGAATGTAAGCCGTGAACCCCTGTATCAAAAGTCGCCTGTTCCCCTACTTCTCTGATATTTGCATCTAATTCATTTCTGGCTTTTTCCACCATCTCTTCTATCCGGGCTGGATGGATTCTACCATCTATAATTAGTTTTTCCAGAGCAATTCGGGCAACCTCTCTCCGTATCGGATCAAAACCTGAAATTACAACAGCCTCAGGTGTATCATCAATTATTAAATCAATTCCTGTCAAACTCTCAAGAGTCCTAATGTTTCTACCTTCTCTACCGATTATTCTACCCTTCATTTCATCATTTGGTAGAGAGACAACAGAAATAGTAGTTTCAGCTACATGATCAGCAGCACATCTCTGTATTGCAAGTGAGACAACTTCTCTTGCCTTTTTCTCTGCATCCTCTTTAGCTTCTGCCTCTTTTTCCTTGATCATCTTAGCAAATTCATGCTCAAGCTCTTCTTCAACCTGTTTAAAAAGATATTCCTTAGCTTCACTTCGGGTAAAGTTTGATATCTTTTCAAGGGTCTCTGTTTCTTTTTCTTTTATACTGGTAATCTCTTTTTCGAGATTAATGAGATGATTCTCTTTATCCCTAACACTCTGTTCTTTTCTTTCGAGTGTTTCAGTTCGTCTGTCAAGAGATTCTTCCTTATGCATCAAACGATTTTCCAGTCGTTGTATCTCACTTCTTCGTTTTTGTGTTTCTTTATCTATCTCTTCTTTTAGATTATGAGCAACTTCTTTCGCTTCAAGAATTATTTCTCTCTTCTTTGACTCAGCTTCACGATCTGCAGTTTCTCTAATCTTCTTAGCTTCCTCTTCGGCAGACTGAATCTTGGCTTCAGCAATTACTTTTCTAATGATATATCCTATAAGTATTCCTATAGGGATTCCAATTATTGCATAAAGTATTCCTCCAATAATTTCTTTCACCCCCCATCTTCAATTGTTTTATATATATACATATTTTTAAAAATCGGAAAACGCCTGATATTATTTTATATCTTTTAGCATCAACTGTCAAGAAAACAGTAAGATATACGTAAAAAGAAAGAGCATTTTAAGCATATTTTTTGATTTCTTTACTAAAATAATTAATCTTTTATGAAAAATTATTCACAAATTATTTTTAAATATAGTAATTTCAAAAGGATAACTATAGTAACTTTTTATCTCTTAAATATTATCTTTCTTATGATGCTTAAAATTATAGGACATAAAGAATATTTATATGCTTACGACATATTTGAGATATTATTTATAAAAAAATAGATGTGATTATTTAATAATCACATCTACAATCAATAATTATGTTGTCTTTACTTAAAATCATTCAGGAATATTCAGCTGCTCCACTATAGAGTAGATTATTTCAGCTGAAAAGCCCTTATAATATAGATATCTTTTTAGTTTTGAAAGTTCAGGCGGATGACTGTTTAACCATTTTTCTGCAAGTGAACTTCCCATTTTTCTTTCGAGATTCATATCCAGTAAGTCATTAAGCACCTGGTGTACTACCTTTCTATCAATTCCCTTTGCAAAGAGTTCCTTTTTTAGCATATTTCTACCCCGGGGCTTATGGTTTATCCGATCTCTTACCCATTTTTCCGCAAAGACTTTATCGTCGATATAGGATAATTCTTTTAGACGCTTAATAACCTGGAGTATATCTTTTTCTTGATAACCCTTTTTGAGTAATCGGTCTTTCAATTCATGTGCACTTCTATCCCTGTATGAAAGTAAATTGAAGGCATGGTCCTTTATTTCCTGAATCTTATCGATTATTCATCTTCCTCACCTGCAGCAACCTCTTCATCTTCCAGCAGACCAAGTCCTTCTCTGATCTTTCGATCTACTTCCTGCATAATATCAGTATTTTCTTCCAGAAATATTTTTGCATTTTCTCTACCCTGACCAAGCCTTTCATCTCCATAGGAATACCATGAGCCAGCACGATCAATAATACCGGTATCAACACCCATATCCAGAATACATCCAGAAGCTGAAATACCTGTACCATACATTATATCAAAATTTGCCTGTCTGAATGGTGGGGCAACCTTATTCTTAACAACTTTTACTCTGGTCTGTGCACCAATAGATTCATCACCATCTTTAATAGCCTGAGAGCGGCGTATTTCCATTCTAATTGAGGCATAGAATTTCAATGCCCTACCACCTGGAGTTGTCTCGGGGTTTCCAAACATTACTCCAACTTTTTCTCGAATCTGATTAATAAATATACAGATAGTCTTTGATTTGCTGATAGCACCAGATAGTTTCCTCATTGCCTGAGACATAAGTCGAGCCTGTAAGCCCACATGACTGTCGCCCATTTCACCATCTATTTCTGCTTTGGGCACAAGGGCTGCAACCGAGTCAATAACAACAACATCAATTGCATTACTTCTGACAAGTGCTTCTGCAATCTCAAGAGCTTCTTCACCATTATTTGGTTGTGAAATAAGAAGGTTATCTATGTTTACACCAAGGTTTTCAGAATAACGCGGGTCCAGGGCATGTTCAGCATCTATAAATGCTGCTATACCGCCGCTTTTCTGTGCCTCTGCTATAATATGTAGTGCCAGTGTAGTTTTACCGGATGATTCTGGTCCATAAATTTCAATAATCCTGCCTCGTGGAACACCACCAACTCCTAGAGCTACATCAAGGGGCAGCGCACCTGTTGGGATAGCTTCTACATTCAGTGAGGTTGTTTCCCCCAATCTCATAATGGAACCCTGTCCAAATTGTTTTTCAATCCTCTTTACTGCCATATCAAGAGCCTGTTCTTTATCACTTTTTGCCAATTGTACTCACCTCTCATAAAATATATCATAAAATAATAAGCAAACTTTTGTTCTGTCTATATATATTATAGAACAACCGTTCTATAATTGCAAGTTATTTATTAAAATATTTCCAGGAATATCTATCAATAAGTATTATCTATCATTCTTTGCACCCGGCTCCTCCTTTTATGAAGAAAATTTTACCGGGATCAATACTGTATAAAAAGACAGTTATTAGAGTAGTTCCGCTGTATATATTTCCTGATATATGGGTCCCTGTCTTTCCAAAATACTTTTTATTAAGGAAATCTTATCAATATTGATACTTAATTCCACAGGAGTTTCTTTATCTTCATTTTGTAGATATCCTTTTAGAGCTCTGCTTAGTTGTTTCATATCAGTATTACGTTTTGTTCTTGCCAGTGTAATATGTGGTATATATGAATTTTTATCAACTTCAAACCCAATGGTTTTAAGTCTTTCTTCCAGCAGGGAATGTAATTTTATCAATTCTTCATTATTTTTCTTCAATCCAAGATAGATAACACGTGGATAACCAGGATGGGGAAAAGCAGCAATCTTACCAGTTTGAACAGACTGCCGCTTTATTAGCTCTGCTGTCTGATCCATTTTATTGTAGATCAAGTCAAGTTTATCATCAGAAACTTCTCCCAGGAACTTAAGTGTAATATGCATATTATCAGTTTTTACCCACTTCAAGTTAATGCTATTTAATTTTCTCTTTAAATAAATAAGCTGATTATTGATATCCTTTTTGATCTGATCTATTAAATTAATAGCAATAAATAAACGCATAAATATTTCCCCTTACTTATATCAAATCATTAGTATATTTTAAGTTCATCTAGATATTAATAGCACAACATCTGGGTATATCACCACGGTTATGAATATGACCGGTATTTTCGAGCAAACATTATTATACTCCTTATCTCCTTGCCATTATTAATAGAGCCTGTTTTAATTAATAAATTGATATTACTCCTCCTGTAATTTATTTAATAATAATCTTGCTTTATTATTACTTGAATCCAGATGAAGTGTTTTTTTCAGTTCTTCAATAGCGGCCTGTTTCATATTCATTGCATTATATGCAAGAGCAAGACGATAATGGGCATCAGGATAATCAGAATTACTTTCCAGAGCTTTAAGATATTGAGACATAGCCTTGTAGTTTTCATCCTTCTCTAAATAAATATCTCCCAGAGCCAGATATGCTTTTACATAGTTCCTATTATAACTAACTGCCTGCTGGTAATAATTAATTGCAAGCTCTGTGTTTTCTTCAACTTTATTATATATTTCAGCCAGATAATAATAAGCTTCATAGATATTCGGATTGTCTTTTACTATACTGGAAAAAATTTGTTTTGCTTTTTCATAATCTTCATTGAAATAATATGCTTTAGCCAGTTTAGTCTGTAAACCGACTATTGAACTATCCAGTTCATTCCCCTGCTGAAGTATATTAATTGCCTCTTCATATTCTTCCTTTTGTAGATATATATCGCCCATATTTATATATATAGAAGGACTCTCGGGATTCTCTTGGACTGCTTTTTTATATACATTCAGTGCAGAATCAAATTTGCCCACTTCCATATAGAGTGATGCCAGGTTGATATAGTCTGATATAGCACCCTTTTTAATAGCCATCTCATATTCATCAGCTGCTTTTTCAAAATTACCAAGCCCCTGATATGCTGTAGCGAGATCACTATGTAGGCCAGCTGACTCTATACCCAATTGTTTAGCTTTCTCCAGTTCTTTTTTTGCTTCATTATAAAATGGGCTGTCATAGTAGCCATTTTCGTTTAAATATAACTCTCCCAATTCCCAGTGTAATATACCAAAACTATATCCCATTTCAGATAAAAAGCTGATATTTGCCTTGGCATCTACTACCTGATTTAATTGTAGATAGGCCAGTGTCTGATAGTAAAGAGCATCAACGGTATTTTCATTTTTATCATTAATATATGTGTTAAAGTTATTAATTGCCTGCCTATATAAACCATCGTAATAATTGTTGATACCTTCAATAAGTAAATCATTGTCAGCAGAA
>JBKGXW010000051.1:0-16108 GCA_046546395.1 Halanaerobiales bacterium | reverse complement strand
ACAAAAATGGAAGGTGGTTAATAAATGCGAGTTTCATATAAATGGTTGCAGGAATACATAGATTTTTCATACAGCCCGGAAGAACTGGATCATGTTCTGACAATGGCAGGTATGGAGGTAGATGAGATAGAATACATGGGTGCCGGAATAGAAGAAATTGTAATTGGTGAAATTTTAAAGATCAGGGCACATCCCAATGCGGACAAACTTGTCATCTGTGAAGTGGATACAGGTGATGAACTTTTGAATATCGTTACTGGTGCCCCAAATGTGGAAGAAGGGGCCATGGTACCGGTAGCCAGGGTGGGAGTTACATTACCCAATGGTATGGAGATCAAGGCTGCAAAGCTAAGAGGTGAACCCTCCTATGGTATGCTCTGCTCGATAGATGAACTGGGCCTTAGCAAAGAACGCGCCAGTGGTATTATGATACTTGATGAACGTGCCGAAAAGGGAATGAAACTGATTGAGTATCTCGATATGGATGATTATATTCTGAAACTTGACCTGACTCCAAACTATGCACGCTGTCTCGGTATGCTGGGTATTGCCAGGGAGATGGAAGCACTTCAGGATGATAAAGAAGTAATCTATCCTGATATTAATATAAAAGAAAAGGGTCAGGATATTGACGAAATGGTAGAGGTGGAAGTTAAAGATCCAGATCTATGTCCCCGTTATACAGGACGTATTATCAAGGATGTTAAGATAGGCCCATCCCCTCTCTGGATGCAGAAACGTCTGACTGCTGCTGGTATTCGCCCTATAAATAATATAGTAGATATTACAAACTATGTATTAATGGAATACAACCAGCCGCTTCATGCTTTTGATTTTGATAAAATCACTGACCAGAAGATTATTGTCAGAAGGGCTGAGGAGGGAGAAAAACATCTTACACTGGATAATCAGGAAAGGACTCTTGATAATGAAATTCTGGTGATAGCTGATCCAGAAAAGGCTGTCGGTCTGGCCGGTGTAATGGGTGGTGCCAATAGTGAAGTTACAGAAGAAACGACTACTATATTCCTTGAATCTGCCTATTTTAATCCTGTGAATATAAGGAAAACCTCAAAAAAATTAGGCCTGCCAAGTGAGGCTTCACACCGTTTTGAACGCGGTATTGATATAGAGAACGTAATAGAAGCAGGTAATCGCGCTGCCTATTTGATGCAGGAATATGCTGAAGGAACAGTCCTACCTGGTGTAATAGACGTTTATCCAGAACCATATCAACCGCTGGTGATAGATCTTGATCTTGAGATGACAAATAGGGTTTTAGGTGTTGATTTGACAGCTGATGAGATAGCTGATATGTTGAGAAAACTTAAGTTTACTGTTGAAAATCTTGAAAACAATGATGTTCAATCTGGTAATGACAAAAATATATTGAGGATACTGGTTCCTGCTTTCCGTGGAGATGTTGAGAGAGAGGCAGATCTGATTGAAGAGGTTGCCAGAATGTATGGTTACAACAATATCCCTGTTACAGTACCGGCAGGTGAACAGCAGGGTGGAAAGAGTTTTAAACAACAATTTGAGGATATTACAAAAGACTTTATGATATCAGCAGGACTTGATGAGGTTATTAACTTCAGTCTCTGTAGTAAAAATGACTATGGTATACTACAGCTGGCCAATGATAGTGTCCTGAGAAATTGGGTAGAGGTGAAAAACCCATTAAGTGAAGCATATGAGGTGATGCGGACTTCTCTGATTCCGGGTATTCTTGATGTACTATCCAGTAATGCTAAACGCCAGCTTGATAAGATGAATGTATTTGAGCTGGGGAATATTTATTTCAAACAGGAGGGAGAGAAACCCTATTATCAGTCGACCAGACTGGCCGGGGCGAGTATGGGTTATGAAGAAGACGCCTGGAATTCAAGTGCCCCTGATTTTTACTATCTGAAAGGTATCCTGGATGCGTATTTTGAACGTATTGGATTATATAATGTCAGCTTTGAGGCTGATAGGATATCATATCTACATCCAGGTCGTACAGCGAAGATAATGCTGGATAATGAGGAACTGGGGATTATCGGTGAAGTATTACCAGAAATCATTGAGGAACTGGATTTGATAGAGCGGACAGCTGTTTTCCAGTTAAGTATTGAAAAAATACTGGATAGGGTTAATTTAATCCAGAGATATAAGGATCTACCCCGTTATCCTACAGCAGAAAGAGATCTGGCTGTTCTGGTAGCCCGGGATATAAATTCTGCCAGTTTACTGGATTTAATTATTGAAAAGGGCGGCGAATTACTGAAAAATGCGGATATCTTTGACCTTTATCAGGGTGATCAGATACCGGAAAACAAGAAAAGTATCGCCTTCAAATTGTTATTCCAGGCAGGTGACCGTACATTAAGAGATGAAGAGGTAAATAAGCTGTTTAATGAGATTATTAAAGCGCTGGAAAATCAATATAATGCTAAAATAAGAGGAATTTAAAATATTAAGCAGGATTTTTCTAACATATAGTGAAATTATTAATGTAGGTATATTATTTTCTGGGAGATGAATAAATATGGCGATGAAGGATAAGCATAAGAATAGATTTACTATCAAAATATTAGGTGAAGAAATGGTTATTGTAGGGGATCTTTCTGATGAATATGTAAATGGTCTTTCCAATCACATCAATATTATTGGTGAAGAGATTTCTCGAGCTTATCCTCGCCTTTCTCGTCAGAGGATTCTCGGACTGACCATCATGAATATTGCTGATGAATATTATAAGTTAAAAAAAGTCTATGAAAGAAAGATGGCAGATCTGAAGATTGCTGAAAAGGAGAATCGAAATCTGAGGGAGAAATATAAAGAACTTAAGAAAGAATATGAAGAATTACTTACTCTCCTGGAGGAGGATGAGAAATAATTGGACTTTACATTAATTGATATAATAATTCTGGTAATGGTACTTTACTTTGCTATTGTCGGTTACAAAAAAGGATTTGTCAGACAGACCAGTATGATTCTGGGCATTGTATTTGCCATGGTCATCTCAATGAACTATTACAATGACTTTATACCCGTAGTAGAGACATACATATATGTAGGCGATAACACCCGGTTGATGCAGTTTATAAGCTTTGCTATACTGTTTATCGCTATCAATATTTTTGTACATGCCCTGGGGTATATGGCCAAGAAGATACTGGATGCTCTGTTTTTGAAACCTGTTGATCATGCCGCTGGAGCAGCTCTGGGATTGGCAGAGGGATTTATAGTCTCATATTTACTGGTGTTGATGCTGTCATATATACCCCATGTATCAGTAACAGATCACATCAGTGAATCTATACTGGCTACAAGAATACTTGATATGACGCCATTTTTGCAGAGCAGTTTACAAAATATATTTAGTCGATAAACCCTGTTGTACTAGCAATGGGGTTTTTATCTCATACAGGGGGATTTTTTGTGTCTATAAAAAGCGATAAGCAATTAACTAATAAAGAAATAGCTTCAACCTTGAATGAAATAGCATATTTGATGGAGATTAATGCTGAGAACAAATTTAAGATCAGGGCTTTTTATAATGCCTCACGCCGCATAGCAGAGATAGAAGAAGAGCTATATCTGCTAGTAGAAAAAGGTGAACTGGAGAATATAAAAGGTATTGGTAAAGGGATAGCTGCTGTGATTCGAGATATTCTGGAAGAAGGATATAGTTCTCAGCTGGAAGAGCTTAGGGCCGAATTACCTGATGGTCTGCTGGAAATGGTCAATATACCTGGGTTAGGTCCAAAAAAAGCACATCAGCTATATGAAGAACTCGGTATAGATAGTCTGGAGAGTCTTAAGATTGCTTTAAAAGATGGAAGTGTCAACAAATTGAAGGGTTTTGGGAAAAAAAGTGAAGAAAAATTATTGAAATCACTGAAAAACTATGAGGATTACAGGCAGGTACATATTTTGTACAGGGCTTTGCTGAAGTCTGAAGAGGTCAAACAGTATCTGGAAAACTGTGAGAAAATAACTAGAATGGAGACTGCAGGAAGCACGCGCCGCCGCAAGGAATTGATAGGTGATATTGATATACTGGCTGTCAGTGAATATGGTGAAGAGGTCAGTGATTTCTTTGCTAAAGCACCTTTTGTTAAGGAAGTAATAGTCAAGGGTAGTAAGAAGAGCAGCATATTAACTGAAAACAACTTTCAGATAGACTTAAGGATTGTAAGTGAAGAAGAATTCCCTGCTGCGCTACAGTATTTTACTGGTTCAAAGGAACATAATGTCAGGATGAGGGAAAGGGCGAAGAGATATGGCTATAAATTGAATGAATATGGTCTTTTTGATACTGAAAATAATGATAAGAGAATAGAATTAAGAGATGAGGAAGATATCTATCAGGCCCTGGATCTGGATTATATTATACCAGAATTGCGTGAAGACCGTGGAGAGATAGAGGCTGCAGAAGAGGGAATATTACCAAAAAGTGTCAGGTTTACTGATATCAGGGGTGATCTTCATATACACAGCCGTTATACCGATGGTGCATATACAATTGAGGAATTAATTGCAGAGGCAAGGAAAAGGGGCTATCAATATATCGCAATTACTGATCACTCGCAATCGCTTCGCGTGGCTCAAGGTATGTCACCTGAACGCCTCCTTGGACAGATAGAGGAGATTGACAGCCTGCAGGAAAAATACAGTGATATCAAGATATACCGGGGCATTGAAGTAGATATTGATTCTGAAGGCAAACTGGATTATCCTGATGAGATACTTGCAAGGCTTGATCTGGTGATCGCATCAATACATTCTGGTTTCAATCAGAGCAGGGAACAGATTACCAGAAGGGTTGTTAGAGCAATGGAGAACCCCTATGTCAATATAATAGCACATTTAAGAGGTCGACTGATTAAAAAGAGGGAAGCCTATCCTATTGATGTAGAAGCGGTCATAGAAAAGGCAGCGGAGACAGGGACATGTCTGGAGATAAATGCCTCACCATATAGATTGGATATAGATGATGTCATCTGCCGTCAGGCCAAAGCTAAAAGGGTAAAGATAGCTATAAATACTGACTCTCACCATCTGTCAGAATTCGATGATATGATACTGGGTGTAGCAGTAGCCCGCCGCGGCTGGCTGGAAAAGGATGATATCATAAATGCAATGGACTTAGAAAGATTGACGAAGTTTCTTGGGATGAAAAGGAAGTAGAAGCATTAGATATAATTACGCATATTTATCAGAGGTATAATTATACCGGACATAATTATGAAGGATAATTTCTAGGCAAGCTATTTCCATCCCATGTACGGAGGAGATTATGATGGATAAAAACATATTTGAAACACTGGAACTAAATAAAATAAAAAATGAGCTGGAAACCTTTGCTGCAACCAATATAGGTAAAGAAGTCATCAGGGGATTGAGTCCAGTAAGAAAGATAGATTATGTAAAGGAACGTCTGGCAGAGGTAACTACAGCCGGGAAGATACTCCAGGAATTTGGGGTTCCTCCCTTTGGTGGGCTCAGGGACATCCGTCAGGCATTGAAAAAGGTTAATAAGGGGATGGTATTGTCGACTAAAGAATTGGTGGATATTCAGAATACACTGGCAGCCTTCAAGTCTTTGAAGACATATTTCAATGAGATTATCAGTAACCTGGATCCCAGGATAATTGAGAATTACTACAAGCTGGTTACATCTGAAGGTACCAAAATTACCCCCCTGAACGAACTGGAAAGAGAACTGGCACGCTGTCTTGATGAATACGGTGATATTAAAGATTCTGCAACACCAAAACTGTCAAGTATCAGAGCAGAGATTAATAACCTTGGTAACAGGATCAGGGATAAGATGGACAGCATTATAAAGAGTTCAAAATATCAGACCATGCTGCAGGATAATCTCGTCACCAGGAGAAGAGATAGGTTTGTTGTACCAGTAAAAAGCGAGTATCGAAATACTTTTCAGGGTATAGTACATGATCAGTCTGCAAGTGGGATGACACTCTTCATGGAACCACTGGCAATTGTTAAAATGAATAATAGACTGAGTCAACTTCAAACTGAGGAAGAAAAAGAGATCTATAGAATTCTGCAGGCCCTGACAGGCCTCATCCAGGAAGATCTATTTGTGATACAGGATAATCTGAAGGTTGCAACAGTTCTAGACGTTATATTTGCCAGGGCTGAATACAGTGAGTGCATATCCGGTATTGAACCTGAGGTAAATAATCAGGGTGTAGTTCAAATCAAACAGGGCAGACACCCCTTACTCAAAGAACAGGCTGTACCGATAGACATATATGTTGGCGGTGATTTCTCAACACTAATTATTACCGGACCAAATACCGGAGGTAAAACTGTCGCCTTAAAGACAGTCGGATTGTTTGTACTGATGGTTGAATGTGGACTACATATACCTGTCGCCCGCGGTACCCGTATTGCTTTATTTGAAGATGTCTTTGCTGATATTGGCGATGAACAGAGCATTGAACAGAATCTGAGTACATTTTCATCACATATGACCAGGATAAAGAACTTTCTAAGTAAAGCAGATCAGAACAGCCTGGTTCTGATGGATGAGCTTGGAGCAGGTACAGATCCCAAAGAGGGTGCTGCCCTGGGTATTGCAATCATGGATAAACTACGGGAGAAGAAAGCAACTACAATAGTTACTACTCATTACAGTCAACTGAAGAACTATGCCTATGATCAGGAAGGGGTAGAGAACGCCTCAGTAGAATTTGATATAGATTCCCTACAGCCTACTTATCGGATATTGATGGGTATTCCGGGTGGAAGTAATGCCTTTGCTATTGCCGGCAGACTTGGTATTCCAGATGAAATTGTAAAAGAGGCTCAACTACTTTTAACCGGTGATGAGGTAGAGGTTGAAAAGATTATAAGTGGACTTAATGCTGAAAGAAAGAAATATAATCAATTGAAAGAAGAGTTTGCCAGAAAAGCGGAAGAAGCAGAAAAGCTAAAAAGTGAATATGCTGAAATGCTTAACACTCTCAAGGAAGAAAAGGTCAGGCTAATACAGCGGGCCAGGAATGAAGCGGCAGAAATCATCAATACAGCTAAAAAGGAGAGCAAGAATATCCTGAAATCTCTGAAAAATGCGGAATACAGAACGCGCTCTGATGTTGACCGTATGGGCAATGAGGTAAATGAGGACTTCAAAAATATTGATGATATTGTAACTCATGCTGACACTGTTGAAAACGCAGAACTATCAGGCCAGGAAATCTCAGTTGGAGATGAAGTGCGTCTGAAGAGTGTTGGACGCAAGGGTGAGGTAATCGAAATTGATGAAGACAAAGAAGAAGCCACCATACAGGCAGGTATAATAACTGTTAAGGCTCAATTGAATGAACTGGTCAGGGTAGAAATGCCTGATCAGGAGAAGAAAGAGATGATTAAGAAATATAAGGTGAGAAAATCATCAAAAGTATCTCCTACTCTGGATTTGAGGGGTGAAAGATATGATACAGCGCAGAGGATACTGGATAAATATCTTGACGATGTCTTTCTCGCCGGGTTGAAACAGGTAGAGGTAGTACATGGAAAGGGAACTGGTGCTCTGAGAGATGCTGTTCAGGATGTGCTGGAAAGTCACAAACATGTGGATGACTTTCGCCTCGGCCACCAATCTGAAGGTGGTACAGGAGTAACTATTGTGAAGATAAATTAAATTACATGTAAAGAGTAAAGGCTATTATCTCGCGTAAATTGCAGGGATAATAGCCTTATCTTGTTTTGTGTGTTTAATTTACATATACTTATTATAATTCTATGTTGGCTCTACTACTCGTCATCATTGTCATTCAGCCTGTTAAAGAAATTCCAGATATTATCTATGATATTATCAGAACTTGCTCCGTGGAGCTCACATGTTTCTGTTGGTATCTTTTCATAGAGTAGTTCACCATTACTGCCAGTTAGCGGTACTCCAGTTACCGGATTGATCTGCTGTACAGGCTCGTATTGATCAACAACATAGATCCCGGATATATCTGTCTTAGAATCAGTTTGATTTCCGTTTTCATTATCTTCTGCAGGGTCTTCAAATTTAGACCCAAACTCAATATTAACCTCACCGACTCTATATCTACTGTCTACAAAATATTTATATTCAACAACATTTTCCTCAGGACAATCTACTGTAGCCAGTTGTTCAGATTCTGTATCAATACGTGCTGTTTCTACCTCCTGGTGTAGAGTAGTTTCTTCAGTGGGGACATTATCCTTTCGGAACACTTCTTTAATTGTATTTTCAGTATATTCATTTGGTAAAAGTCCTGTTATCGGGTCAATTTCTACACCGCTTACAATAGAATCAGGTCTGTTAAAGTGACTTATCGGCATATCTTTGACCACTGAGTTCATGTAACTACCCCATATACTGGCAGCATCAGCACTCGATATCCTTGCTCCGCCATTACCCTCAGGGAAGAGATAGTTTCCATTTTCATCTTTTTGATTATATTCCATCTTGGTAACATTATCTTCACCGATCCAGACACTTGTTACCAGATCAGGTGTATAGCCGACAAACCAGGCGTCAGTATAGTTGTTGGTAGTACCTGTTTTACCTGCAACAGGTTGGTTTCCTAGACGGGCGCGCCAACCGGTACCCCTGGTAATAACGGATTGAAGCATATCTGTCATTATAAATGCCTCTTCTTCAGAAAGAACTACGTTTTTCTGAGGACGTGCTTCGTAAAGAACGCGATTGTGTTTATCCAGCACCCTGCTAATGGCAATTGGTTCAACCCGGATCCCCTGATTTGCAAATATACCATAAGCAGAAGCTATCTCGAGAGGAGTGACTCCTTTGTTAAGACCGCCAAGAGCAAGAGAGAGGTGATCTTCATGTTTGTCAGCGGGTTGAAGAGTAGTGATTCCCATTGATTCTGTTGTCTCTATGGTAGCCTCAATCCCTACATGTTGCATCAGTTTTACTGCCGCAACATTTATAGAATGTGTGAGTGCGGTTCTTAAATTCACCAGTCCTCTGTATTTATTTCCGTAGTTCCTGGGCCAGATTCTAAGCGGCTCATCTTTTTCTGGTTTTCCCAGCATTGGCATATCATTGACTATAGATGCGGCAGACCAACCCTGTTTAATAGCTGTGGTATAGACAAATGGTTTAAAGGCTGATCCAGGCTGCCTTGCTGCCTGTACAGACCTGTTAAAGTGGTCATTTCCACGCCCACCAACCATGGCCCTTATAGCCCCTGTTGTTGGTTCTATGGTTATCAATGCCATCTGGGGTTGTAATTCTGCTACATTACTACGTTCAACTGTAGGTATTAATTTATTCTCTATAGCTTGTTGAATAGAAGATTCAGCCTTTTCCTGTATTTCCGGATCAAGGGTTGTATAGACCTTAAGACCACCACTGTAAACCAGTTGGGCTCCAAATCTATCAATCAGCTGGTCTCTAATATAACGGATATAGTATGGAGCAAATTCATTTTCGTTTTCCTGTTCTTCAGGTAGTATTATTTCCTGTTGCTTTGCTTCATTTGCTTCCTCTTCTGTGATATATCCAACTTCCAACATTCTATCCAGAACGGTATTTCTCCGGTTAATAGCTGATTCCATATCATTATATGGCGAATAATAGCGGGGCCCTTTTGGAATACCGGCTATCAGTGCTGACTCGGCAAGATTTAGATCCTGGACATTTTTGTTAAAGTATTTCTGGGCAGCTGCTTCAACTCCATAGGCGCTGTGTCCGAAATAGATTTCATTTAGGTACATTTCCAGTATCTCTGGCTTTGTATAAAGTCTTTCAAATTGTAATGCCAGATAAGCCTCCTGTATCTTTCTATAATAGGAAACATTCTGTCTATCCAGTAGGGTATTACCTGCCAGCTGTTGAGTTATTGTGCTGGCTCCATGTGGTCTGGAACGATTTTTTACTATATTGGTAATAAGAGCCCTGGCTATTCCCCAGAAATCGACTCCATGATGAACATAAAAACTTGTATCTTCAATTGCAACAACTGCATTTTGTAATTCTGTTGGTATTCTGTCAAGCTCAACAATAATTCTATTCTGATTATATAATTTAGTCAGGAGTTGTCCATCTGCACTATACAGAATTGTAGCTTCACCGGCTCCCTTATAATTCGAAATATCTGGTGTATCTTTAATGATCCAGGTGATAGCTCCAATTGTTAATCCAATAAATAGTGCTATGAAAAGTATTACAGATGATATTATAATCTGCTTTCTTTTTTTTCTGGCCACCACACTACCCCCTTTATAAATATCATCATTATTATAACATATATCTTTAAGAAATAATACCCTGTATCTTTATGAATTAATACAGCGGTTCTAAATCTTATTTTTCACATTTTATAATTACCAGGCATATATTAATAAGTGGAGGGTCTTTGAGTGGGGGGATATTATGAAGTTTAGATTCTGGAGAGTGGTGTTGGGATTTATTATATTACTTCTGATTTTATTTTACTGTATACATAGAACAATAACGCCGGTTTTTTTCAATCTGGCTGAAGTAAGGGTCAAAAATATAGCGAACCAGGCAATAAACCAGGCTGTAGCAAAAGAAGTAGAGGATATAAATTATCAGGATATTATCAATTATGTTTACAATGAGCAGGGAGAAATTGTTTTGATGCAGCCAGATATAAAGTATATAAATACTTTTACCACCAGTATGTCACTGGCTATACAGAAAGAACTTGAAAAGGTAAGCCGCGAGGTCGTTAAGGTTCCATTAACCAGAATATTGGGAATAGATATACTAGCAGCATATGGTCCCGATCTGGATATGCAGATAGTACCGGCTGGGTATACAGTACCACCAGAGGTATGTGATAGTTTTTCTTCTGCAGGGATCAATCAAACAAGACACAAAATATATCTCAGAGTAGCAGCCGATTTTAAAATGATAGTTCCATTCAGTAGTAAAGATGTTGAGGTGACTGCAGAGGTTCCTGTCACTGAAGTAGTTATACTGGGTCGTGTACCAAATGTCTATCTGGGAATGGATAAGGAAGGACTCACTGGTATTATTGAATAAATAGAATAGATATACAAGCGAGGCTCATGCTGTTGAAATATTTCTTTATGAATTGGGTATAATATCTTCTAAGGAGAAAATAAGCCTGGGGGTATATGATATGAAAAATGATAGTCTTTTAACCGGATTGGTTATTGGAGGTATGCTGGGTATTACTGTTGCTTTACTGGCTATTAATACAGCAAAAGCTGTTGACAAAGACGAAGAGGGTCAAAAGAACAATGATAAAGCGAATATAAATAATATGGGTAATGAAAAGAATCAGGAGCAATTACAGGAAATTACTAAAGAGTCAACAGAAAAGAGTGTGGATGCAGCAGACACATCAACTGAGGAAGAAAAAGGCAATGATGAAAAGGAAGATGCTGATAAGGAGAAGACTTCTGCTAAGGCTTCTGCTGCTAATGATAGTAAAGATAAGAAAACTGCTAAAGGCAAAAAGGATAAAGAAGAAACAGGGAAAGATAAGTCTAGTAGTACAACTTCTTCAGAGGAAGGAAATAAAGATGATGAATTAGAAGAAGAGACCAGAAACCCTTCTGAGGAACGCAAGAAAAAGACAGAAAAAGAGGGTGCAGCTATGGGAGAAGATATTGCATCTAAATTGAATTTTGGTAAAAAAATTGCCCAGCTTGAAGAGGCTCTGCAGAAACTCCGACAGGAAAAAACCCAGGAGCAGGGTTAGAATATGTTCAATATAAAGGAAAAAGATGCAAAAATGGGAATTATGCTCCTTGTCCTGGGGGGCATAATTTATTTTTTAATCAGGGTTCATGTTATTCTCATTCCATTTGTTGTAGGTATAATACTGGCTTATCTGTTTTACCCCCTTATTAATTTTATGCGAAAGATGAATATACCAAAAATTTGGGCAATTTATATATTAATTATTATATTTTTGTTATCTGGAATTATAATCTCTGTCGTATTTATTCCTGCCTTCTTACATGAATTGGATAATCTTACTAATGCTATACCAGAGTATATAAATAAGATAGACAAGTATATAGATTATCTAAATCATCAATACCGGAGGGTGAATTTGCCGCCTATTATCAAGGAAGTTTTAGACAGGACACTTAATAAAACTGAAGAGCAGGTAATCTCTTTAATGGAAAATCTGACTGAGATAATTATAAATTCATTATCAACGCTTATTAGTCTGGTGATTTCCCCTTTTATTGCATTTTATATTTTAAAAGATCTGAACAAACTCAAAAGGGCTTTGATCAAGTGTATTCCGGGGGAAAAAAGAAGGGTTTTCTTTGATATGGGAGTGGATATCAATAAAATATTTCTCGGCTATCTCAGAGGACAGATCTGGATAAGTATAATTGTGGGAGTACTCAGTGTTATTGGACTAACGATTTTTAGAATACGCTTTTCGCTACTGCTGGGTTTCTTCGCAGGTATCAGTAATATGGTGCCTTTTATCGGGCCGATTATCGGTAGTGTACCGGCTGTTCTCATCGCTTTTCTTACATCCCCTGAGAGAGCTGTCAGTATAGCTATCCTGTTTTTTATTATACAACAACTGGAAAGCAGCCTGATCAGTCCCAGGATACTGAGTAATGAAATAGGGCTGCATCCTCTGATAGTTATTTTTTTCTTGCTTGCTGGAGCGGAACTCTATGGTATCTGGGGTCTGCTGCTTGCTGTACCAGTAGCTGGGAGTCTGATTGTGGTTGTTAAGTTTCTCTTTAATTTATTCCAATCATCTCCTGAATAGTCCGCCGTATACAATTGACATTCAACTACATTTTTAGTATTATTTAATATAACTATAATTTTGTATCAGAAATTATTAGACTATCATTAGTACTTATATAGTTATCGACAATCTATTTTATATTTTTTTCAAATACATATATACAATAGGAGGGGGAATTTGAAATGTTTATGACAGGAGATGAATTGAGAAAGGCATATCTTGATTTCTTTGAAGATAAAGACCACCTGATAATGCCCAGTGCACCTTTGATTCCACAGGATGATCCGACTATATTGTGGATTAACGCCGGTATGGCTCCATTTAAGAAGTATTTTAATGGTATTGAAACACCGCCGAAGGGGAGGATTGCTACCAGTCAGAAGTGTATCCGGACAAATGATATTGAGAATGTAGGAAAAACCGATAGACACCATACATTCTTTGAAATGCTGGGTAACTTTTCATTTGGTGATTATTTCAAGAAAGAGGCCATTACCTGGGGCTGGGAATTTGTTACTGAAGTATTGAAGTTGGAAAAAGACCGCCTCTGGATAACAGTCTATAAAGATGATGACGAGGCCTTTGATATCTGGCACAAAGAAGTAGGCCTTCCAGAAGATAGGATTCTCAGAATGGGCAAAAAAGATAATTTCTGGGAGATTGGAACAGGTCCCTGTGGTCCGTGTTCCGAAATTCATTATGATCGTGGAATTGAGTATGGAGATACTGAAGAAGATGTAATTGGTGGTGAAGGAGACCGCTATCTGGAAATCTGGAATCTGGTATTTACTCAGTATGACAGGACAGAAGACGGTGAATACTTACCTTTACCTAATAAGAATATAGATACCGGTATGGGATTTGAAAGGGTTGCATCGATTTTACAGGGTGCTGATTCCAATTTTGAAACAGATCTGATGATGCCGATGATTGAATTTGTTGCTGCTGATACCGGTATAGAATATAAAAAGGATCTGGAGACAAAAATGGCTTTCAGGGTTGTAGCTGATCATGCCCGGGGTACGACTATGGCTATCTTTGATGGTGCCTTACCGAGTAATGAGGGCAGGGGATATGTTATCAGAAGAATACTGCGCCGCGCTGTTCGTTATGGCGGCAAACTTGGCTATACAGAGCCATTCCTTTATAGAATGGTTCCTGTTGTAATTGAAACTATGAAAAATGCCTATCCAGAACTTGAGAAAAAAGAGTCCTATATACAGAAAATCATTAAGGCAGAAGAGGAACGATTCCTGTTGACACTTGATCAGGGTCTCTCTATTCTTAATGACATGATTGATGAGATGAAGGAAAACGGCAAGCCTATACTTTCAGGTAAGAATGCCTTCAAACTCTATGACACCTATGGTTTCCCACTTGACCTGACCAGGGATGTACTGGAGGAAGAGGGACTGGATGTAGATGAAGAGGGTTTCAATAGGGAGATGGAAAGACAGCGCGAAAGGGCTCGACAGGCAAGGGATGATGTAGGCTTTAGTGCATCTGAAGAAGCAAAAATATACAATAGACTGCAGAAAGAAGATGATGCTTTTAAATTTGTCGGTTATGAAAAACTGGATGACCAGGCTGAAATTGTCACTATTATCAGTGAAGGTCGTGAAGTTGAGAAACTTAAGGCTGGCGAAAAGGGTGAAGTTATACTGGATAGAACACCTTTCTATGCAGAAAGCGGGGGTCAGGTTGGTGATAGGGGTGTTATCCGTTCCGGGGATAACCTGGCCAATGTTTATGATACGCGTAAAAAGGCTGGACTTTCTGTACAACTTCTTGAAGTAAAAGAAGGTGAAATCAATCGTAGTGATACTGTTGAGGCCAAAGTCTTCCCTGATCTCAGGAAGGCTACTGCCCGTAATCACTCAGCTACACATTTACTTCATAAATCACTGAAAGAAGTCCTGGGAGACCATGTCAATCAGGCAGGTTCACTTGTACAGCCAGATAGATTGAGATTCGATTTCAATCATTTCTCAGCTATGACTGCTGAAGAACTCAGGCTTGTAGAGAAAAAGGTTAATCAGGCCATAATGTCCAATTTTGAAGTTAATACAGTAGTTACCGACCTGGATGAAGCAAAAGAGATTGGCGCTACAGCTCTTTTTGGTGAAAAATATGGTGATTCAGTAAGGGTAGTTACCATGGGCGATTTCAGTAAAGAGCTCTGTGCTGGAACACATGTAGATGCTACTGGAGAAATAGGGTTTTTCAAAATAATCAATGAATCCAGTGTAGCCGCCGGTGTTCGCAGGATTGAAGCGATTACAGGTGAGGAGGTTGTAAGGTATATTGCCAATAAAGAAATTCTTATTGATAAGTCTGCTGATTTATTGAAGACTAATCCAGATAAGTTGCTGGAAAGGATAGAATCACTACTGGAACAGCAGAAGGAACTGGAAAAGGAACTGAACTCATTGAAAGATCGTCTGGCAAATTCCAGGACCGGTGATCTGGTTGATGAGGTAGAAGAGGTTAATGGAGTCAATCTGCTTACAGCAGAGCTTGATGGTATGGATAATGAAGGGCTGCGGAAGTTATCTGATCAGTTGAAAGGGAAACTTGATTCTGCAGTGATTATCCTTGCTTCAAATCTTGGCGAGAAGGTTCTCTTTATAGCTTCAGTCACTGATGATCTTGTCAGGGAAGGATACCATGCCGGAAAAATTGTCGGAAAGGTTGCCAAAATCACAGGTGGTGGTGGAGGCGGACGTCCTGATATGGCTCAGGCAGGAGGCCGTGATGTATCGAAGATTCAGCAGGCCTTGAAAGAGGCAAAAAATATACTGAAAGATTAAGAGAAGCATAAAATAAATTCCTCAATAAAAAGGATTTTAGTTTTATTTAAAGAATATAATAAATAAGGATATTGATTGGTAAACTGTGATAAATTACTATTGTAAATAAATTTGATTATAAAGTAAATTCCATATTTTAGAGAAGTGTGTTGGGAATACTTTGTTAAAATGAAAAGAAAATGCCGGACAAAAAGGAAGTGATTTGATGCCTGAAGACAATATTAATGACAAAACGATGAGATTTAAAATCAAAAAAGAAGAACTTAGTGAGACAGGCTATGTTTTACAGAAGGTTTACCGGGCGCTGGAAGAAAAAGGATATAATCCTGTAAATCAAATAGTTGGATATTTACTATCAGGTGATCCGGCTTATATTACCAGTTATAAAGATGCTCGTACTATGATAAGAACTATAGATAGAGATGAAATAATTGAAGAATTATTGAGAAAATATCTGGATGAATAGGCAGCAAAAGATGTATATTATTAAGATGTATGTTAGAAAGATAAATCTCAGAAAGATAGAATTAGAAAGATAGAATTAGAAAGATA
>JBKGXW010000050.1:0-16240 GCA_046546395.1 Halanaerobiales bacterium | reverse complement strand
ATTTTTCACCAAGTAATTTGGAGAAGAACTTATTTTTTTGTCTAAAACAGCAGCACAACCCCAAAAATATATTTAATGCAGGTGGAGAAGAATTCACATATTAAGTATTATTCCTTTCGCTGCGCTCAGGGTACAAAAATTGTCAAGATTTCTTTCAAATTATCTCCTGATAACAGCTACTACTTCTGGCGGGGATTCCTGATTTATAAAATTATACCTTAACACATTAAATTCATGACTATCCAGTACAGCCAGAAGTTCTAATATACCTTTCAGTTCTTCACTGCCTCCAGGGTGCCCTGTATAAATAACCAGGACAATAATACCACCTTTTTCAAGTATTTTTAAACTTTTCTCTATAGCAGTAATGGTGGTCTGTTTTTCAGTGGTTATTTCTTTATCCCCACCAGGAAGATACCCCAGATTAAACAGTACACCATTAACTTCTTCAGTCAGGTATTTATGCAGATTTTGATGTCCATCATTAATAAGTTTAACCCGTTCCAGAAGATTCTTTTTCTCCAGTCTATAACCTGTATTATCGATTGCTTTTTTCTGAATATCAAAAGCAAATACTTTTCCATTTCTACCAACCAATTCTGCCAGAAATACAGTATCCTGGCCATTACCAGCAGTAGCATCAACTACTACCGAACCTTCCCTGATGTGTTGCTTAATAATAAGGTGGGAAAATTCTACCCCCTGCCAGAAATCAGCCATCTAAACACTCCTTATATCATGAATTATTTACTACAACTACTGCTTGCTGCTGGACCCCCAGCCATATATTCTTACCATGACAATCAGTATTCATATCATTCACTACTCTTCATTTACTTCATCACTATCCATTTCCTTCACTACTTTCATATCTTTCATCACTATTCACTTACTTCACTACTCTTCATTTATTCCATCTTCCCTCTGCACATAGAATCTTATTTCACTATCATTTCCATCAGCATCAATTACATAAAGTCTCTGCCATCCTTCTTCAGGTGAGATAAGTTTTTCATGTAGTCCATTTGTTTCACCCAGGTAATTTTCATTAAGATACCAGTAAAGTTTGGTATCCTGATATGAGTGAGCAATTTTGAATTTGATCTTCTGATACTGCCCGTCAAGACCCCGGGGAATCTGAATCACACTTTCATCACGCGGGTATATAAAATCTATCGGGTTATAACTTCCTGCTGCCGGGCAGTCTCTCCTGTGAGGCGGAATAGCTAGATACCTGCTGCCCCTGTTTTTCATATATTCAATCACATCTGGTGGATATACAAGCCAGTACTTTTCTTTGACATCATCGGCCTCCCAGCACATAGAACAAACCTCCTCCGTCTCAGCATCATTGACAAAAATTAATTTTTCATAGGGAGAGAATCGTAATGGTCTAGCTGAATTAGGAGCCAGCACCTTTACCTCATTACCAATATTCTGACGCAGCCGATAACCGGTATTGGCAGAAACCATTATTTCTTTAAGGTCATCAGGCGCTTCAAACCAATTATTATATGTTTCTCCGTTAAGTGAATTAAAAATCCTGAATAAAAGAGGTGCGGCAGCATCAAGCCCGGTCAGGTTTTTGTTCTCTTCACCACTGAAATTCCCTACCCAGACCGCTATTGTCCACCGGGGGGATACCCCCACTGCCCAGGCATCTCTATTGCCGTAGCTGGTGCCTGTTTTCCAGGCGATTTTTCGATTTGAAGAGTACTCTTTCCAGTAGTATTCCATTCCCGGTCGTTTTAAATCACTTAACATGTCCAGCACAAGATAAGAAGAACCCCTACTGATTAACTGTCGGCCCTGTGTTTCGCCATAACCTGATTCAGCAGTTGTATCTTCATCCGAATTATATATATTTGTTTCGTAAGATATATTCTCAACTTCCGAATTATATATTTCCCTTTCAACAACATGCAGTTTCCTGAAGTCGCCGTAGTTACCAAGGCTGTAATACATAGAAGCCAGGTCCCAGAGGCTGGCCTCAGCGCCCCCCAGGATCAAGGGTAATCCATATTCATCAGTAGTCCTGAAGAGTCCAGAAACACCTGCTTTCTGCAGGAAACCATAAAATTTCTCAACACCATATTGCTCAAGTAAATCTACTGCCGGGGCATTCAATGATTGGGTAAGAGCCACCCTGCTGGTAACAACTCCACTGAAACTTCCATCAGCATTATGAGGCATATAACTGCCATAGGCCACAGGTATGTCCTTCAGTTTGCTTTCGGGTACTATCAGACCCTCATCCATTGCCAGTCCATATAGAAATGGTTTCAATGTCGAGCCTGTAGATCTTGTCATCTGCACTCCATTTATCCTGCCAGAATGAGCTATATCAAAGAAATCATTTGAACCAAGATAGGCCCTGACCGCACCACTCTCTGTATCAGCCAACAGTACAGCACAATTATAAATACCTCTCTCCATCATCTGCTGCATATACCGGTCTGTTATACTTCTGACTTCCTGCTGATGCTTTCGTGATATGGTAGTCCTGATAATTTTTTCATCATACTTATTATATAATTCCCTGGCTAGTAGTGGTGCCATTAAGTCAAATGGATACTGCCTGTCAGGAATCTCTTCCGCAACTGCCAATACCAATGTCTGCTGGTCGATTATTCCTCTATTATATAGTTTATTTAATAAACCATTCCTTTTCTCCCTCAGTCGCTCACTGCTCTGCATGGGATTGATCAGACCAGGGCTATTAGGTAAAACAGCCAGTGTTGCTGCTTCGCCCCAGGTCAATTCTTCAGGAAATTTGGCAAAATAGCGTAGTGAGGCCGCCTTATAGCCAATAATATTACCTCCATAGGGAGCGTGATTAAAGTACATCTGTAGTAATTCCTCTTTGGTATAGTAAATATCCAGTTTAAAAGCCTGAACCATTTCTATTATTTTATTTCTGAAATTACGGTCTTTTGGTCTAGACAATCTGGCTATCTGCATGGTAATTGTACTTGCTCCACTGGTCACCTGACCGGCTTTTAAATTCTGTATAACGGCCCTTCCCAGTGACCAGTAATCAATCCCATTATGCTGATAAAACCTCTTGTCCTCATAATTAATAACTGCAGTCTTCAACTTCTCCGGTATTTCCTCCTGATCTGGCGGAAAACACCACTGTTCATTTTCGTTCAGAAAAACCCGCAGATAACTTCCCTGGTTATCGACCACCACTGTACTATAGTCCTGGAGAAAAAGTGGTGACGGGAGTCTGATAAAGATAAATGCTCCCATCACTACTATCAGGAATAATATCAGGGTATAAAGTAATAATCTGACAGTGATATTTAACAGGGTTTTTCTTTGGGGCAATAGATCCGTAAATAATTTTCCTCCATATTTAATATCTTCTGTATGTTTTTCTATTCCCTTAATTTTCTTCACTAATAATTCCCTCTTCTGTTTAATCCAAATCCTGCATCATGTAATACATGAGATTTTCACATGATAATTAATCATTAAAGTTGAGCAGAGCACATCTAAAAACATGTTTATTAAAAAGGGCTTACCTACCTGTTACACTAATACCTCTTCCAGCTTTTGTTGCCTTAAACCTGTTATTATACATTGCTTCAACAACAGTAGGTGGTAAGTAGAAATCGCCGACAGTTACAGCATTTAATTTGACAACAAAGTCATATTCATAACTATATCTATCAAGGTCAAAGAACCACATTATCCTGTCATCACGAATATCCAGATATTCTTCATGATTTAGCCGATAATCATCCATCCAATGCGGTAAACTACTTTCCAGCAACCGAACATTCTCTATCTCCCAACCGGATGGTAATATCTGTACCAGCGCTACCTCATCGACATCTTTCCTGTATTCCTTGTCAATCGTAAAGCGTCCCCAGAAAGTAGTACCCTGTGGTAGAGTTGAAGGATCGATTTTATTACCATCCTCATCATACCAGTTAACAGTCAGGAATAAATTATTATCCTCTGTTTCGACTGTATCATGAAGCGGAATACCCTCCCATTCCAGCGAAGCAAAGACTGGTAGCTCTGATGTATTGACAACCTTAATATCATCACTATAACAATTCAGGGGAATAGTCTGTATATTTTCCTCAAGTTTAAAATCAATCTGCTCATTATCAGGTAACAAGATATAGCCTCTAGCCTGATTATCAGTTGTATCAAAGCTGGCCAGATATTTACTACCAGCCATCAACGAATAGGCTGTAGTCTGGGTTGAAAGCCAGCTGTCTGAAGAAAGATCATCTGCCAGATTGTTGTAGAGAGCCAGACCGCGCTGATAATCCTCAAATAACGTCAGTACTTCCAGGATAATCGCCTTATCCCGGATACTGGAACCATAGCTGCCACTAAATTCATTATAGTCATCTACCTTAAGATCAAGCCCTTCCATAAGTTCAGTTCCAACATCATCATATCCGGCATATTTGTAGGCTGCGGCCAAATAGAATTCAGCAATATTGTTCATCTCATCAAGCTTACTTTCGCGCATATAGTTCATTGCATTAAGGTTTTCCTCCCCGGCCAGTGCCAGCAGATAAAGCCTATAGGCACGAGTTAACATCCTGCTGGAATTCTGCTGACTTCTCTCTTTCTGGTATTTAATCCAGCCGTTATACATATCCTCGGGTACATAATATCCCTTTCTCTTTGCCTCCAACAGGAAGTGACCAGCATAATTTGTACCCCAATAATTAACACTATCGCCATAAGGCCAGTAGGAAAATCCACCATTATCCAGCTGGAATTTTCGCAACCTATCTATAGTTAAATTGATATTATCATCTATCTCATGTCTTCTCTCAGTACTTAATCCCAGCAATTCATCAAGATACAGCTGTGGAAAAGCACTGGAAGTAGTCTGCTCAATACAACCATAAGGGTAACGTATCAACCACTTAAGTCTAGTATTTATATTTAAACTCTTTCGGCTGGAGACGGTAAGCTGAGCATTACTACTATTTCTTAACCCCTCTTCTGGAACTGTAAATACCTCCGTGCTGTCTGCCATTACTGCTTTATCCTCCTGCAGATAGGTATAAGGATTATATGAACGTACAGCCAGGTCAACTATCTTTTCAGCACTATAAGAATTTTCTCCATTTGCTGAAGAATCTCCCTGTGGAGAAACAACCCCTGAAGACTCAGCCCTGATAATAATCTTACTTGCTCCTATCGCCCTTAATGCTGACAGCTCAAATTCAATATTTTTCGTACTAATTTCACTGAAATTTAATGTTTTTTCATTATATCCAGTCACATCTACAGGACCTTCAGTCTCGATACTTACTTTTACTTCTCCAAGGTCATCTTCCAGACCAAATACTGTTACGGGCACCTTAATTCTATCTTCAGGTCCCAGTACCCTGGGTAAAGTGGGCAGAATCATCAATGGAGATTTTACAGCAATATCAGCCTCTGCATTTCCGTATGAACCCTCTGCTGCGCCTACTACCATCACCCTGACTCTACCAATATAGTTGGGCATACTGAAGCTTACCACAGCTTCACCATTTTCATCGGTTTTAACAGGGCCTGAAAAAAGAGCTACAGGCTTAAATCGTTCTGTTTCATCAGACTGCTGCTGTTTTTCCCGATAATCTTCTCTCTGAATACCCCCACCAACTGAAAATGTATTGTAGATATAACCACTATCAAGTCCTACAATCTGTGAATAGTTATCATATGTCCTGATATCAAGTCTTTCTCTAGCGAAGAAATACTTTAGTGGATCAGGTGTCTGGAAATCTGTAATATCAAGCAGTCCTTCATCTACAACTGCAATCGTAAACTGTGCCTGTTTATTTGCATTTATCTTCACCTCAAAATCAGTATTCGGCTCTATAGATTCCGGTGCTTCTATCTCAAAATTTAGACGAGCATCCGGTTTTTCTACAGTAATCGGCAGTACTCCATACATCCTGATAGGAAGGTCGTTGACTGTCTGCTCATAGGGTTGGAAGACAGCTGCATAGATATATGCATTTGGTAAGAACTCCTCAGTAATGGGGACAACAATCTCTGTATCATGTCCCTCAATGTCCTGCCACTTCTGGTATATAATCTCACCCGATTTTTCTACAGTAAGTAGTACACTACCCTTTTCGGGGGTATTTAGATGTACCTCTGCCTCATCTCCGGGATAGTACAACTCTTTATCAGTTTTTATGGTAACAATATCAGGGCTAGCATCACTATCACTACTACCCCACCATCTGGAACGGAAGAAATAGGCAGCGGTATGTCCGCTTGCAGGGTCTTCAACCTCTATCAACATCTCACCATAATCATCCAGAAGATGTTCTATACTGGCGACACCTTCACGTGAAGTAATCTCACCCTCTCTGACAAGAACAGTATCTTCATCAGACTTGTAATGTTTCATAAATCTAGCTCTACTTCCATAATGCCACCACCAGTATCTACGCTGTTTATATATCCTATATGTCAATTGTTGATCCGGAACATACTCACCATCCCCTGAGACCAGTATAACATCAAATTTGACTTTGCTACCCATTTCAGCAGCATAGCCCCTGATTTTTTTAATCCCCACATATCTATCATATACGTTTATCGGGACAAACTCGCTAGCAGGAACCTGTCGGCCTCCCTCCTGAATTACCTTACACTCTATAACTGCCCCTAGAGCGGAAGGTACACTATCAATTTCCGGCCGTTCCCAGCTCACCTCAGTCTGACCATCTTCATCTAAACTCTGCTTTATAAAATGACTTTCAATTGATTCCAGTTCCATACTTTCATTACCAAAAAAGAAATTGCTATACTTATTGAAACTCATATTATATGGCTCAATTCTTATCTGGCTGCTACTATCCAGCCCAGCTGCTGGACTACCGAAAAGATATTTCGATGAAAGATTAAAATTTATCTCTTCATCAAGTAGTGTCAATTCCTCTTTTTCAGGCTCTATATTTACTTCAATTTTGTAGGGAACAACAGTCTCAATCTTGATAGTTTTATAAAAAGCCTTACCTGCTACATTAAAACGCGCCTCCCAGTTACCTGTAAGGGCATCTGTATCTGTACTGAATTCAAATGTATAGAAACCATCATCTGCCTCATTGCTGGTTTTTTCCAGTACCAGTTTATGTTCTGGGTTATACAATTTCATACTTACAGGTTGCTTATCCGGAAAAGTCTCATCCCTATTCCTTGCTATAAGGGAGAGGTTAATAGTTTCTCCAGGGCGATATACACCCCTATCAGTATAGATAAATGCTTTAATACCTGACAATGAATCGGTTCCCCCTATATCAAAGAGCGAATAATCCAGCCGGGCCTCATCAAGTTTGAGGAGTGAGTACTGATATAATTTCCTGACCTCTATGTATTCGGCATTATTATTTTGATCAAGCACACAATATCCGTCACTATCAGTATAGTCAGATTCAATTATATTACTATTATCATCTTTCAGAATAACACGGGCATTTTCTACCGGTCTGGCTGTTAAAACATCTGTTACAAATACATGATAATTACTGGATGTTTTCTTCATAGAAATACCAAGATTACTCATAATTAAATGCTTGTATTTTTTCCCATTTTCCCAGACATAATCCCTTATTCGATAATCCCGCCAATCACCCGGAAAATACAGGGCATCCTCAGGCCTGTATTCCAGCTGGACTATATATAGACCATTATCATCTTCAATAAGCTCAGAGAGATCTATCTCAGATTGAATCCATCTATTCCTTTCTGTGCCTATGTCTAACACCCTGGATGTAAGAATTTCTCCTGTTCTTTTGAATCTAAATTCATCATAATCATAATAATTATCATGTCTGACCCTGAGCGAATTACTATCAGCAAAAGATATTATATTGTCTTCCTCAATCTTCTTAACGCGCAGAAGAACACGCTCAACATTCATGGTACGAAAACTTATCTTTTTCTCCTTCGCAGATGTCAAAAATACTCCATCATTCATAAATTCAAGTTTTGGTAAGATGTCAGAGATGGTAATATCGACCTGATAATCCCTGGAAGTAGAAAATTCCTTGCCCAATCTACTCCTTAATCCAGATAGAAAAGTCAGCTGGTATTTCTGACCTGTAGCAAAATCTCCATTGATAAACATATTCCTGCCGTCCACATCTATTATAATATCGGAATATGGTTTTATATTGACATAGGGGTGATAATCCATCTCAGGATCCAATTGATCAGAGAATACTACCTTGATGTCAGAATGATCACCACTCCTGACTTCTTCAATCCTGTTAAGTTCCAGCATACCAGCAGGTGATAGACTAAATTCTTTTGTAAATCCCTCTGCCATCTGCAATTTATCTTCATTAATAGAGAAAATAAAATCCCTGTGCTGGTCAGTCCTACTGATTACTTCTGATTTTACTGTAAATTTTTGATTATTATCAGATTTTATATCAAGTTGGTATATATTATCCCCTTCTATAAGTCTTACTGCTTCTTTAACGTCATCGATACTTGCCTTTTCAGCAAGAACAAAATCAGCCCTGAAATATAATTTATTACCGCCTATTTCTGTATTATCTACATTTGTTATATCAGTATCCTCTTTAATCATAAAATCTCCATCAAAGGATTTGACAAACTGACCCAGTGTTTCAAATTCAAAAATCTTTTTTTCAGGACTAATATCTTCAATTCCAGGAAAAAGTTCACCAAGATCTATAGTCCCTATGTATTTATCTCGTTCTATAAGTGGTTCCTCTGGTTGAAAAACAACAGTCCGTTGGTTTTGCCAATAATATTCACCCTTTATCTCTGGCGTGAAATTGAATACGCCTTCTGTAGTATAGCGTTTTCCTACATCATCAACACTCACCTGTGATTCATCAAACATAATAGCAATTATAGAATCACTTTTGATAACACCAGAGCTTATATAATTGATATTTTTTTCACTATTCATATTTTCGATTACGGGTGCTGTGACCTCCTGTACTTCGTCTTGACAGCCTACTAAGAATAGGATGACAAATAAAATAATAATATAAAAAACGGATTTCCAATTCTTCCTCAAAAAAATTACCCCCTAATTAGATTTAAATTTCACAAATTTTTAATTCCCAAAAATATTCTATGTTTAATGATATAGAATTACCTTCAGCGTTTTTGATATATATTACTTATTCATCGAGTAAACATTATTTTCCTGCTTTTTATACTCTTTTTTGAAATTTTTTTTTCGCTATTTTTCTTTAGTATAACTTTCTTTCAAAAATTAACTCAAACTCGAAGTTCAAGTGATTAATCAATATAATAAGTATTTAGTCTATGGGCAAAAATATATTAATATACAATGTCTCACTGCAAGTTACTATCCTTCCTGCACACTTGCTTGCAGTAGTAATTCGGCTCAGATCGCAGCAAAAAGAGTTGGATGAAGAAAATTACCGGGCTTTAAACAAACTAATATTGACTAAAACAAATCTTCCTTTTCCGTAAAAATCTAATAAAGGAGTGTATCAAATGGGTGAAGTTATCGAGGTTATCTGGAGAACATTAGTTATTTTTATATTGTTAGCAGTATTAACAAGATTAGTGGGCAGAAGACTACTTTCTCAAATTACATTTTATGAGTTTGTTACCGGGGTAACTATCGGAACAATAGCAGGTGCATATGTAGTAAATGCAATCAGGGGACTCTATGTACTGATAAGCCCTGTTGTATTGACTCTCTGTGCAACAGGTTTGAGTTTTATCTTATTGAAAAGCCTGAAAATAAGAAAAGTAATCGAAGGTGAACCGGTTGTCATAATACAGAATGGTAAAATACTTGAGGAAAACATGAAAAGGTCACGTTATTCACTTGATTCACTGGAAATGCAACTCAGGGTAAAGGGAGTATTTAATATCAATGAGGTTGAATTTGCTGTCCTGGAACCTCACGGAGAACTCAGTGTCCTGAAAAAAACACCCTATAATCCCTTAACACCTGAAGATCTAAACATGAGTACTGATTATAAGGGGCTGGCCACCGAAATAATTAAAGATGGAATAATCTTAGAACAAAACCTGGAACAGAATAATCTTGATTTCAAATGGCTTTACCAGACCTTATCTTCACAGGGAATAAAAGATGTTGAAGACGTTATGCTGGCTGCACTAAATACAGATGGCTCTCTTTATATAGATCTCAAAAACAACCCACCCTCTTACTCTCAGGAAGTTGAAGATTAATTAAAAATAAATGATAAGTATTAGTGCCATTTTACCTCTTCAGTTCATAAAATAATATAGTAAGAAATCACTAAAAGTAATTAATATAACTGAAAGGAGGCAGACAAATGGGACCAAATAATCTTGAACATGGTCGCCGCGGCCCCGAATGCGGTGGTGATGGTAAAGTTGCCTGTTCATTCGCGCAGCTTCTATGTGTAGAGTTTGAATGTATATTTGATGTAGATGTGCAAATAGACAGGGATTCAATCATAGTAAGCTGTGGTGATGGTTTCCCCACCAGAGAAATTGAGGAATGATAATGACTTTTTTTGTTAATTAAAGGAAAATATCCATAATATCAACTTTCAATTTAGATACAGAATACAACTTTATACATGTCACAATAACTCACAATTTAAATATACTAATACTAAAACATAGTTAAAGGAAAGCGAGGTGTTAATATGATAGCGTTGTATCTCCTGGTTGGTTTTTTTATAGGTACACAAACATCCCGAATTTTAAATAGGCAAGAGCATAATTCCCCAGGTAGTATGAAGAAAAGCATGAAGACAAAAGATAACAAGGTGGCAGATAGTCATTGTCGTCATGAAAATGATAATTCTAATAGTAATAACTCCAATGTCCATAATAAATTTAAATTTCGTAAGAAAATGAAAAAGTATATCTCACTAAGATCTCCACAAGAAATCGATCCGGAAAAGGTCAAAATAGACATACAGAAAAAACCACAAGAGAGGAATAAATCCAGCCCGACACCTAATTTTATAGCGCTGACAGTACTATGGGCTCATTATATAGCAGTACAATTGGGACTTTTGAAAGATAAACTCCCTTCTCCATGGAATATATCTGATGAAATAGAGGATGGGAAGATGATAGAAAGAAGCAGAAGCCTGGATGTCAGCCCTTCTAAGTGGAAAGACTTCCTCGGTAAAGTTATTACAGATGAAAGTTGGATACAATGGATTCAAAACCCGGATGAAGTAAAGCAAAGAACACTATTGGCTTTCGAATAGCCCGAATTTCCCGATATATGATTCTGAATATCTGAAAAGTATCTAACCCCGGTTATTAACTGTTTCAACAGTTTCGACCGGGGTTTTTACCTGCAGTCAAAGAAATAAACACATCATGCAATGAAGCCTCTCTTGAGTGAATACTAATAATATCTGTGATTTCCTTTACTTTGTCCATTTTTTTCCCGGTATCAGAATATTCTAAGGACAACAATACAGAAGTATAATCATTATTAAATACTATTCCATCCTTTTCGTCAAGTAATAGAGACAAACTTTCTATCTGCCTATCCCCTTTCAAACAATTAGTTTTTAACTCCAGTACTTTTTCGCCAAACTCTTGTTTTAACTGGTCCGGAGTACTTACAGCTATTAACTTTCCATTATTAATAAAGGCCATTCGATCACAGAGTTTTTCGGCCTCTTCCATATAATGTGTGCTCAACAACACTGTTTTCTTTTCTTTTTTTAACTCCAGAATAGAATTATGGATTATTCTTAGTGAAACTGGATCAAGCCCGCCAGTTGGTTCATCGAGTATCAGGAGTTCAGGATCACTTAGTAGTGCCCTACAGATTAACAATCGCTGCCTCATACCTTTTGAGTAAGTTTTCACCTGCCGTTGGGCCGCATCTTCCAGACCAAACCTCTTTAGCAATTTTTTTATTCTCTCTGTTCTTACCTGATACATCTGTGCAAAAAAACTTAAGTTCTGGTACCCCGTGAGGCGTTGATAGAGGTTTTTCTCTTCAAACACAACACCTAATTTTTGATATATGAAGTCATCTATTTCCCTGGTATTCCTCTGAAACAAACTGCAATAACCATTATCAGGCTGTAGTAAACCTAGCAACATATTAATGGTAGTCGTTTTGCCTGCACCGTTTGGACCCAGAAATCCAAAAACTTCTCCCCTACTTACAGAAAAACTGATATTATTTACTGCATAGATATTACGATATTTTTTTGTAAGATTTCTTACTTCAATAACCGGGGAAAACTTATCAGCCATGATTACACTCCCTCTTCTTCATCCTTAATAATATTGGGATCCCACAATAAATAATATTTTATATCGCTCCTCAGCAAGAAGACAGGGTTATCTACTTGACGAGTCTTTCTACTACCGGCATGTTTAAAATCCATCTCATAAGAAACCACCACTCTATAAATCTTATTTCCTTCTGCCTTATTTATTATTTCTCTAAATTCACGTGGCAATTCTACCATTTCTATTTCCGGATTGACCCTGATGTCATTTATTTTTAACTGATATTCATCAAAGCCTTCCTCCTGATATGCACTGTATTCTTCCTCGGTCATTATCTCCCTTATAGCAGGATGTAATTTATTATAAACAAATGAGAAGTCTTCAGCAGCATATTCATGATATATTTTTTGGGCTTCATCAAGCAGTTCTCTTTCAATATAACTTAACCCATCCCTATCAATCGACTCTTCTTTAGCTTCAACTCGATTATAGTCTATAAGTGGTAATAACAACCCACTAATTAAAATAACAATTAATATATAGGATATTTTATATAAGGATTTATAATTAATATTCATTATTAGTTCACCTTCCTGAATTTAAAAAATGCCATGGTTGATAATACTAAAGCAAAGCCAAGAAGAAATACTAAATCTACAGATATATTAACCTGACCCTGAAAAATAAGTAATTTTTCGAGTGCACTGTGCAGGTAATATGTAGGAAATAACCTGGCAAACAACCTGGTAAAGCTAGATAAATCTGCAATTAGCATCGGGAATAATAAAGGGAAATATATAATAGTACCTATAGAACGAGCAGAAGACTGGGAATCTGTATAAGAGCCTATCAATAAACCAATTGAAGTAAAACTGACTGATGCTATTATTATCGTAATTACTAATTTAAATATATTGCTAAATCCAATCATATATATTCCATTTAATAAACCCATGATAAAGATAGTAAGAAAAGTAAAAAGAACACCAAAAATACCCTTCCCCAATAAGATATCAATCTTGCTAGCAGGTGATATGATAATTGAGTATAGTGTTTTATTTTCTTTCTCTTCAGCAAATCCGCCTGATATAATTAAGACCCCTATCATAGTTGCAGTTATAGTTATCCAGATAGGTAAAAATGACAATTTAGAGATGGTCGTATTCACAGGTATAAATTCCAGGTCATAGTCTGGTTTCTCTTCAAGGTATACAGCTATTAAATCTTCAAGATTATCTTTCAAAAAGAAATAGGTCAGCGATTGACTGCTGTCCAGATAAACCTTAAATTCACTGTCATAGATTATAAACCCGTCTATTTGTCCACTCTCTAATGATTGAATTCCTTTCTTCTCATTCTCAAAAGGGGTACTCTTTAGATTATCTACATCATTTAAAAATTCAGTAAATGAATACGATTCCACTTCTATAATTCCTATATTGAATACCCTATCCATCTCATTATTATCTACAATTGCAAACAATAATGAAGCCAGTACTGGCAATAGAATAACAATTAATACTGTTCTATTTTTAAAAGACTCTATAAAATCTTTTTCGATTATTGCCCGGATTCTCTTTAATCGTTCCATATAAATCTCCTTATAAATATAATAATGCATTATGATAGCTGATTTTCATCAAAGAATTTTTATCTTCAAGTATATTGAGCAGTCAAGATAAATCGAGTACTACAAGTTAATACAACAGTTAAAATGATAAATTGGAGGAGACACATTATTGAAATCTCCTCCCTACTTACTTTAAGATTAATACTTTTTTTAGAGCCATATTATGGAGCCATATGATTCAAATAATAAACCACAGCCCAGATTACTACTACCAATCCAATTACTTCCAGCATTATATAACCCCCCTCTCAATATGTAGAATATAATATATAAGTAATTTTAACAACTTTATTCTATATATTTTATATTCAAGAAATCTTACTAATATCCTTTTTGATTTAACGAATTTATTATATGTATAAAAAAAATCCCCCATTTTTTATATTTAATGAGGGATTTTATATAATAATGTCCTTCTCTGCTCAGTCTTTTAACATCTTTTTAGACAAACTTGATATTCTTCAGATTTTTAAGCAGACCGGCTTCTATCTCCCTATTATTTAACAGGACAATCGTAGGATATGTATATCTGTTTTCTCCATCTTGAGCCGAAATCTTATTTTCTACAAATACACCCAGGACTTCAAGATTCATAATCCCCCAGATAGGCTCATTTCCTGTCTGATAAACCTGAAGAAGATTTTTCCTGTCTTTACCTCCGATAATTAGATTATCTTCGGAATATATATCATAACCACTGGTTCCGGCTTTATAGAGAATTCCTTCACCATTATTTTTATAATGCTTCAACCAGCAGTCCTTCAACTCCTTACCGGGTTTAAAGAACATTTCTGTAGTAAACCCTGTATAGTTAAAGTAATATCCAGTATTCTGAATAACCTTATTTGTTAGAAGTAATAACGGCAGACCTGGTAATGATAGATAATACTGCTTTACAGTAAGGCCTTTATACTTCTCATGACCATTATATTTCATCTCTATACATATACCCTGCCATTTATTACCCTTATTGTCAGTCAGGTCAGCGAATTCGACAGAACGCTCTGCTTCATGTACAGTTATATTCTTTAAATCCTCTGGATGTGTCAGGATACCTCCTGACCATGGATTCCACCATGACCTGGGAGAAACCTCCGGATAAACTGAATCAAGCCACTCTTTCCCCTTATAGCTGAGAGAATATAGTGTAGGTGCAAATCTATCTGAAGCGCGAAACTCCAGTTCACCATTTTTCACTACATGAACTTCATTACCCTTATCTGTTACTAACGTTCTATCTACTTTACCTTCAGAATTATAGAAAAATACCGCCTTCTTCTTTTCAACTATCATCGAATCAAGGTTGATTTTTACATTCAGCGTATCGTGATTTTTATCATCTGTATTAATCTTTTTAGGCTTATCTATCCTTATATCAAATCTTTCTTCACGCTCTGCTTCGCCTTCTTTGATATTTGTGGATAATACATCGAATTTATTCTGAGCCGAACTTATTGATACATTACCAACAATATTGGACTTTCTATATCTCTTTACAGCAAGTTCAAAATCATCATCAATAAAAGGATTCCCCTGATTTACTGATATACTTATTGTATCCTCAGTATATGGCGGTGATTCTACATCAGTAGTATAACTTGATTTGTTTTCCTCTGAACAGAGCTTATTGTCTGGTTTCGGAAAATAGCAATCCATCTTCTCTTCTTTTATACCATATTTTTTGAAAGCGAAATTTCTGACATCATGCCAGTTATTATAGGTGTCAATCGTTATATAAAGGGGCTCACTAGTTTTGCTATTACCGGCCGTTATTTTTCCAATTTTTTCCTCAACCATCAAATGCCATTCACTTATCTTCAATTCTGTTGATGGGGACCAGTAAAATCCAGAACTTGTTCTTTTGTATTTATTGAACAACCAATTCTCAGTTAAAAGCTTTGGATCCCAGCATTCCCATTCCAGGCTGTCAGAACTATTTAACTCTATAATATCACCATCATACGGCATAACAGCATTCAATAGATTGAAATATACGGAACGACCAATTACTATCTCATTTTCTGTATCCTGCTCGCCATGATTTTTTACTTCATAGTAATTTTCCAGTAATCCATCCGGAAAAAGTCGAAGATTTGCAATAAGCTCAAGATTCTCCTGTTTTTCTGGTTTATAATGAACTTCCATCAACATAGATAGACCTTCATCAACAAACTCAACCTTATCTGCCCTCTTCTTAGAAAACTCTGTATTATAGGGAAGGCCGATCTGCGGAAAAAGGAAGAACACCTGATGCCTCTCAGTACTGTAATTCCCCAGATAAACACTATTTCCTGATTTCGATAAACTCAACTCATAGTTTCCATTTGACATTACCCAGTCTTTTTCTCTTTCTCCCCCAAACTTTACTCCTCTTCCATTAAACGAATGCTGAATCTTTGT
>JBKGXW010000049.1:0-16528 GCA_046546395.1 Halanaerobiales bacterium | reverse complement strand
TCAACAATAGTGATATAAGGCTGGAGAAGAAACCGACTATCAGCATGCAGACCTCACTGGGATTTTTAACACTTATTATGGTATTGACCGGTACTAGTCCTTATTTCATAGAGAAATTAACTAAGATAGATTTAAATATTAATTATTTTGATATAGAACTTATCTTAAGAGGAATTCAACCCTTTCTATGGTCAATTCCAGTATTTATTTTATTCAAGAAATATTTAACGAAAAAATATTATATACCCGTGAAGTATGATGTTTATCGTAAAATTGCTAAAGCTTTTGTGAAGATGGGCTCTGAATTAAGTAGCTATCATGATGGAAAGTTAAATAGATATCTCTTATGGGCAGCAACAACACTAATACTTTTGCTGATATTATTACTGGATTAACATCATTATTTCCATGAAAATTAAAGTAGATTATACTAATCTTCTATCTGTCAATTCACCGCAGATATTAGTTTTAATTTTTTCCTTTATCTCAGCTAATGAATAACCCATACTGAACAGGTAATATAGTTTGGCTAAAGCCGCTTCTATAGTCATATCTGCTCCTCCAATAAATCCGACTTCACTGAAAACTGAACCGGCCGTATATGCATTCAGATCTACTGTACCCTGTAAACTCTGAGTACAGGCAAGTAGAATTACACCCCGGTCATTGGCTTCCTTAAAAACATCAACCAGTTTCTGGTTTTGATCAGGACCATTTCCCATACCATAAGCCTCGATTATCAACCCTTTTAATGGAGGTTGCAAAATATTCTTCACAATATCAGCAGAGATTCCAGGAAATAATTTTATAGTACCAATAGAATAGTCTTTAAACCTGACCAATTGAAAATCCTTGTCTGGTTCAGTTAGAACATTGGACCATCTAACTCTGATATCAACCCCTGCCTGGGCCAAAGGGGGGTAATTAGGAGAAGTGAATGCATCTAGTTGGTCAGCTCTGGTCTTTACCGACCTGCATCCTCTTAAAAGCTGATCGCCGAAATATAGGCAGACTTCCGGGATTCTATAATGAGCTGCAATTAGAATTGCTGTAATTAAATTATTCCAGGCGTCATTTCTTACCTGGCTTATGGGAATCTGTGAGCCGGTAAAAATAACAGGTTTATTTAAGCCCTGCAGCATAAATGCCAGGGCTGATGCTGAGTAAGACATTGTATCTGTACCATGTAAGACAACAAAACCATCATATTCATGATATTTACTGGCAATATCCTCTGCCAGTTCAACCCAGTGCTCAGGAGTCATATTGGCTGAATCAATTAGTGGATCATATTCCTGAATATATACTTCAGCTACATTTTCTTTCCTGATATTTATTATTGTTTCAACCTGCTCTTTTAGATAACCGGGTTCTGGTTCGTAACCACTTGGTGAAGGCAACATTCCTATTGTACCACCTGTATATGCCACATAGACCTTTTCAGCCAAAATATATCTCCCCCATGATTAATTTGTTATTTGCTTATTATTCTACATCTACAAGTTATTATTATTCTTATCACGATTTATATTATGAATATTCAGCCGTGAACCTTTCTGTGCTGGAAAAAATTATTGTACTAAAATAATAGAAAGATATAGAATGGTATCTGACGTAACATGAAGACAGGCCTTAAAATAATGGGCAATCTATAATATTATTATTCTGCAACTGATCTCCTTACATTAGAGGGTAATAGGATAATAATTTTAAAGGATGGAGAGATAATTGATGATGACAAATATGCAGGAAATTTATAAAATTAGTTGAAGTCTATATATAGAACAAAAAAGATTCTCTTAGATAGAGTTTAGTATAGGATTATTGAAGTAATCTCGAATAGGGAGTTGAGATAAATGGATGTAAAAATCGGTATGGGTCAGATAATGGTAGAGGGTGGTAAAGCAAAAGAAAACATTATAAGGGCAGTAAGTATGATTGAGAAGGCTGCTGGAGAAGAATGTGATATTGTTGTTCTTCCAGAGTGTCTGGATGTCGGTTGGACTTATCCAGATACAGATAAGCTGGCAGAGCCGATTCCAGGAATACATAGTGATTTGTTTTGTAGAGTAGCTCGTGAAAGAAATATTAATATAGTACTCGGTCTCAGTGAAAAAGAGGGTAATAAAATATATAATACAGCCCTTTTTATTAATAGAACTGGTGAGATTTTATTGAAACATCGGAAGATAAATATTCTTGATATTGCTCAGAATGTTTATACAGTTGGTGATAGATTGGGAGTTGTAGATACAGAATTTGGGAGAATAGGAATAAATATTTGTGCTGATAATTTTCCCGATTTTTTAAGTATAGGACGGTCCTTAGGAAAAATGGGTGCAGTGTTACTTTTGTCACCATCTGCCTGGGCTGTTAAACCTGATCATGACAACGTGAAGGAGCCTTATGGGAATTTATGGTTAGAATCATACCGGACCCTGTCCAGGGAGTATAATATGGCTGTAGTGGGAGTAAGCAATGTAGGGGTTGTTGATGGAGGGCCCTGGGATGGCTACAAATGTATTGGATGTTCACTTGCAGTAGGCCCCGGGGGCAAAATATTAGGTAAATCACCATACGGTAAAGATAAAGTAGATTTAAATATAATTTCATTAACCCTTTGAAATACTCATAAGATTTGCCGGGAATCTTTCAACATGAAAACCCATTATAAGAGCGGAATAAAACTACTTCAGTTTTTATTAGTGAAGTTATGGCTAACTGGGTTTTAAGCATATATATCATCTCTGAAAGTTAAGTTTATTTAATTGCTTGGATTGGGAGGATTTAATAATTATGTATTTGACCAAAATAAAAAAGATGGAGAGTAAAGTATCAAAAAATGAACAGGAAGAATTGAGGTTACTCAAAGAACAGCAAAACTTTACTAGATGCAGGCAGATTTCATATGTTTCCTTTATGTTGATTTTCTTTACCTTGGTGACCTATTATTTTTTCTATCGAAAGCTGTGGACAGATATTTCTGGTTACAGGTATTTATTTTATGCCCACTTATCTTATCTATTAGGTGTAGCTATTTATTATAGTTTTTTATATATGCTTAAATACATAGAGAAGAAGAAAATTTTCAAAAATATTATATATTATTATTTTATAATACTGACACTTATATTTTGTATATCCATGTCTATAATAGCAGAGTTAATCCATGATCATATTTATGCTTACATCATTGCTATATTTGCAATTGCATATTTTGTAGTATTTACAACACTGGAAAGCCTGACTATATTAGGAGGTAGTTTCATTGTTTTTGTACTTGGTAGTTATCTTTATAATGGGAATACTACAGAAGTATTAAGTTTTACAATGAATAGTTTTATAGGAGTTGTACTGGCATATTGTGTGTCCAGAATAAACTATATGTCCTTTTTAAAAGATTTTTTAAATAAGAAGAAGTTAATAAAGAAAAATTATCTATTAAAAGAACAAAATAAACATAAGTCTATACTACTGGGTAATACATCACATGAGTTGAAAACCCCATTAAATTTGATTTATTCAGCTGAACAGATGCTTGACTTGTCAATAAAAAAGAGTATTGAAGATGAAGCGATTAAGAGCAAACTCGGGAAATATCTGACTATTATCAAGCAAAATTCCTTTAGATTAATGAGGTTAATTAATAATATAGTTGATGCTACAAGAATGGATATTGGAGAGTACAAAATTAATATTCAAAATGTAGAAGTAGTGTCAATTATAAATCAGATTGTGCGATCTGTAATAAGCTATGTAGAAGAGAAAGGCATTGAAATCAGTTTTACTACAGAATTAAACGAAAAAGTTATTGCCTGTGACCCCGATTCCATAGAAAGAATACTATTAAATCTTATTTCTAATGCTGTTAAATATACTCCTGTAAATGGTCATATTGACGTCACTGTATATATGGAAGGTTGTTATCTGCTAATATCTGTAAAGGACACCGGAGCCGGTATACCTGAAGAAATACAGGAATCTATCTTTGAAAGATATGTACAGGCTGAGGATATGTTGACCAAGACAAGCGGTGGTAGTGGTATTGGTCTTTCACTGGTTAAGTATTTAGTGTCAAAACATAAAGGGATTATTAAGTTAAATAGTACTCCAGGTCAGGGTAGTGAGTTTATTATTAAACTACCTGATAGGGTAATTGAAGATGATCAAGAAAGTACTATAGATAATGAAGTTTATAAGATAAATGATCAAATGATTGAAAAAATAAAACTGGAGTTTTCAGATATATATAAAATCTGAATGTGCCATTATTAAGGGATTGATATTTTGGAGTAGGCTAATATTCTGGAGGTGATATTATCAATATATTGATAATCAATAGTGATATCAAGTTTTCTGAATCATTGAAAGAACTCTTTGCGGGTGAAAACTATATTGTAGAAATTGTGCATGAAGGTGTATCAGGCTTATATAGCATTATGAATAATAATTATGATACCATCATACTGGATATTGATCTGCCTGATATGGAGGGTATTGATGTAGTGACTTATGTAAGGGAAAAAGGTAGGAATACTCCGATTATTATCGTGACTGCAAAAAGCAATCCTACTGATATAATTAATAGCCTAGATAGAGGGGCAGATGATTATATAACCAGGCCATTTCATTCAGGAGAACTACTGGCAAGACTACGAGCCCTCTATCGGAGAAGCTCTTATTTACTCCAGGAAGATACCATATCTTTTTCCAATATAACTTTGAATTTATCTACAATAGAGCTCTGTTCTCAAAATAAAAAAGCAAGTTTAACACAAAAAGAGTTTGAGATTTTTAAACTATTCATAAATAACCCTCATCATGTCCTTTCAAAAGATATGATTATCTCAAAAATATGGTCTTTTGATGATGATGTAAGCTATAATACACTTGAGGCTCATATATCTTCACTTCGCAATAAATTGAAACGAATCTCTTCCACTGCTGAAATAGTTACAGTTCGAGGTATAGGCTATAAATTGGATGAAGACTAAACTAATAGTTAGCATAGATTATATTCATTCCTGAAAAGGCTAAACATGTGTAAATACTATAATAGTTCTTATTTCCAATAAGTGTATAATTCTTCGAGAAACTCTCCACCTAACGCACAGCCAGGATGGAGTTTTTTGATTGTTTTAGATAAAAATGTAATTCTATAAGAGCGTGAATCCTAAAAGAAGCGTGAAAAAGAAAACTACTGCATTATACCTGCAGTAGTTTTCTATATGAGTATTGTCCAGTAAACTATTTTTCGTGTTTATGATTATTATTAAATTTTATGAATTTTTATCTTTAAATTATTTAATCTATATTTTGTATCTATCAAAAACTTATTAGCTGGCTGTGCTTTTTTCCTGTTCATCAATTTCAAGCTCATCACTCTTGTTCTGCCGCAATTTCTGCAGAAAGCTAATTTTTATATTCTGTTTACTTAAGACGTCAAACGCAACGGCAGCCAGTAATACAAGACCTTTGACCACCTGCTGTACATTGGAACTGACGCCCATAATTGACATACCGTTGTTCAATATACCCATGATCAAAGCCCCGATCAGAGTACCTCCTACAGTTCCTATACCACCAGTAGCGCTTGCGCCACCTATGAAAACAGCACCAATTGCGTCCAGCTCAAACATATTACCTGCCTGTGGTGAAGCTGAATTCAGCCGTGTAGAAAAAACAATTCCTGCGATTGAAGCAAGGAAAGCCATATTTACATAGACAAGGAAGAGTAATTTCTTTGTTTTTACACCAGATAAACGTGCAGCTTTTTCGTTGCCTCCCAGGGCATAAATATGACGCCCTGGTACCGTGGATGAAGTAAAATAACTGTAAGCAATCAGGATGAATCCAAGAATGATAAAGACCATTGGTACACCACGGTAGTTTGCCAGAATATAAAATAACCATATAATTGCAGCAGCAATGATTGTCAGTCTGATTCCAAGTTTAAAGGGGTTCTCTACAAAATACCCTTTGCTCTTACGTGAGTTGTAGTTGTATATCTTATAGAGAGTAAAGGCTATGGCCAGAACTATACCGATAATTAATGATGTACTATTTCTCACACCAAATAAATAGAGACCTTCAAATAAATCTGGAATGAAGCCTGCGGAATAAGATCTATATTCGTCAGGAAAAGGAGCCAGTGTCATTCCATTTAAAACTAAAAGTGTTAATCCCCTGAATACAAGCATACCTGCCAGTGTTACAATGAAAGCTGGAATCTTCACATAAGCAATCCAGAAACCCTGCCAGATGCCTATACCGATTCCAATCAGTAAGGCGAGCAGAATAGAAAGATGTGGATTCCATCCCCAGGAGATGATAAAGGTGCCGGCACATGCTCCAATCAATGCTACCACCGAGCCTACTGACAGGTCGATATTACCTCCTGTTAATATGCAAAGCAGCATACCGACAGCCAGAATGACCACATAGGCATTCTGAAAAATAAGATTAGATACATTCATTGGCCTGAGCAATGTACCGTTAGTTAACACTTGAAATAAAATAATGATACCTACCAGTACAATAAGCATCATATATTGCTTCAGGTTATTGTGAATTGAAGTCTGGTTCATATTCGATCTCCCCTTTACTTGCTTGTATAATAGAATTCATAATTCCTTCCTGAGTTGCCTCCGTCTGGAGGACTTCGTCGATTATTTTTCCTTCATTCATAACGTATATACGATCACACATTCCCAGAATTTCTGTAAGCTCAGATGATATGAGTAGAATAGCCTTTCCCTGCTCAGCCAGTTCGTTTATTATCTCATAAATCTCATATTTAGCCCCCACATCGACACCACGTGTGGGTTCATCCAGAAGCAGAACTTCCGGCCTTGAATAAATCCATTTCCCTAAAAGAACTTTTTGTTGGTTGCCGCCAGATAAATTTTGAACAAATTGATTAACATTCGGAGCCTTTATATTTAACAGCTTTCGGTATTTCTCGGCAACCTGATGTTCAAGATCCTTATCTATACGACCATGCTCAGATATAAAATCCATTCTTGGAAGTGTAATATTGTGCTTTATACTGGAGTCCAAGAGTATACCGCTTTCTTTCCGGTCCTCAGTAACATAGGCCAGACCTTTATGAATTGCTTCAGATTCTGAATTTAGATTCAGTATGTCTCCATCTTTTAGAATTGTACCCGCAGCCTTTGTTCCATATGCCTGGCCAAAAAGAGACATGGCTAATTCTGTACGACCGGAACCGATTAAACCATAAATACCAACTACTTCGCCTTTATGAACCTTAAGTGATACATCATCGACAACCTTGCGTTCTGGATATAATTCATGGTAGACTGACCAGTTTATTACCTCGAATTCCACGTCGTCACGCATTGTATCAGGTCTGGAGGGAAAACGTTCTTTCATCTCCCTGCCGACCATGCCGCGGACAATTCTATTTTCTGGTACATCCTGGTTTTTGTTGTCAAGTGTCTCAACAGTGCAGCCGTCTCGTATAACTGTTATCCTTTCTGCACAATAGGAGATTTCATGTAACTTATGAGAGATAACAATAGAGCTGATGCCTTCTTCACGACGTAGTTTTAATATCAGATCAAGAATATGCTGCGATTCCTGCTCATTTAGGGAAGAGGTGGGTTCATCTAAAATTAATAAACGTACATTTTTGGCCAGTGCTTTTGCAATTTCTACCAACTGCTGTTTGCCTACACCTATATCTTTAATCTTCATATGTGGGTTTTCTTTTAGCCCTACCATACGTAAATACTTTTTTGCTTTTTCATATGTCTGATCCCAGTCGATAACTCCATTATGCTGCTGTTCGTTACCCAGAAACATATTTTCCCCGATGGATAAATATGGTACAAGGGCTAATTCCTGATGGATGATAACAATTCCCATACTTTCTGAGTCTTTAATGTCCTGAAAGATGCATTCCTGATCATTATAATAAATGGCGCCTTTATATGAACCATATGGGTAAACACCACTCAATACGTTCATCAATGTAGACTTGCCTGCCCCATTTTCCCCAACAATACCATGAATTTCTCCTTCCTGAACAGTAATATTAACATTGTCCAGTGCTTTGACTCCGGGGAATTCCTTGGTTATGTTCCGCATTTCCAGCAATGTCTTTGTCATGTTTATACCCTCCTCATAAAAAGTGGCAGGTAGGCAATATATCATACCCACCTGCCACATTAATCTATAGTTTATTCAAGTCCCAACTGTTCAGGGGTATAATATCCACTATCTATTAAGAGTTCTTCATAATTGTCTTCGTCTGCAAATACTGGTTCACAGAGATAAGTAGGAATAATGCCTGTTCCATTGTCATAGTCTGATGTATTGTTGATTTCTGGTTCATTACCATTCTGTATATCTATTATCATATCAACAACCTGTGCAGCCAGTGTACGGGTATCTTTGAAGATAGACATTGACTGATAACCGGCAATTATGTTTTTGGTATTGGTAACATCACAATCCTGACCAGTGATAACAGGGAAATTGTCCTTTTCGAAACCTGCACCCATCAGTGAGTTTGTAACACCAAGAGCTGTTGAATCATTGGAGCAGAGGACTGCGTCTAACTGCTCGCCTGCTGAATAATTAGCAGATATCAGGTTATCCATACGTGCCTGAGCATTTGCAGGATCCCAGTTCATTGTAGCAATCTGTTCAAATTCAGTTTGACCTGAAGGAACTACAACAACGCCGCTTTCAACATAAGGTTCGATAACATCCCATGCACCGTTATAGAAGTATCGTGCATTGTTGTCATCAGGAGAACCACCAAAGATTTCGATATAAGCTGGATCGTCAGCTGTACGGTTTTCCAGATCAAGAGCGTCTACCAGATATTCACCCTGAATTGTACCAACCATATAGTTATCAAAAGTAGCATAATATGAAACAGCGTCTGTTTCCATAATCAAACGGTCATATGCAATAACAGGTATTCCTTCTTCTTTTGCAGATTCAAGAACATTACCCAGAGCACTACCGTCTATAGAAGCAATAACAAGGACATCCACACCGCCTAAAATCATATTCTCAAGCTGTGAAATCTGAGTAGCTACATCATTATTAGCATACTGTAGATCAACAGTATAGCCAGCTTCTTCTAACTGAGCTTTCATGTTAGCGCCATCTTGATTCCAGCGCTGTAAACTTTGAGTAGGCATTGCAACACCAATTTTTCCTTCCGCAGCAAAAGCTGCAGTAGCCATTGTCAATACCATACATAGAACTAGTAAAATTGTTAAATACTTTTTCATCATTTCATGCACTCCCTAATATTTTTATTTGTGTTAACTCCTGTAATTTTCTGAATTCTAATTTATTTTAGAATTCGGAAACGATCCCCCTTTCTTTTGTAAGTATTTGTACAACTTATTCGATATAATTTTAACATTTCAATCTGAATATTATCTGAAAAACGCTTAAGGTAAACTCAAAAATATTTTTAAAAACTTTAATATTTTTTATATTAGGATTATTAGGATATAATAATAATAGTTGAGCTAGTCTATATTCAAAAAAAGGAATTATCCTGTCCTATCACGTAATATATATATATGAAATTTTTGCTAGATTAATTCCGGATATAGTCCACTTCCAGGTTTGGAAGAATAAGAAAACTAAAAGAATAGGGAGGAATACATAATGAGTGTTCATATTGGAGCAAAAAAAGGAGATATTGCTGAAACAATTTTACTACCGGGTGATCCAATGAGAGCTAAGTTTATAGCTGAAACGTTCCTGGATGATGTCACCTGTTATAATCAAGTAAGGGGAATGTATGGTTATACTGGTACTTATAAGGGAAAAAGGATTTCTACACAGGGTACTGGTATGGGAATGCCATCTATATCTATCTATGTCAATGAATTGATCAGGGATTATGGTGTAAAAAATCTGATCAGGGTTGGTTCATGCGGCTCATTTAGTGAAGATGCAGCTATTAGAGATGTTATACTGGCTAAAGGAGCCTGTACAAATTCGAAAATGAATCAAATTCGTTTTAATGGGAAGGATTTTGCAGCAACTGCAAGTTTTGAACTGCTACTCAAAGCATATAATATAGCTAAAGAAAAGGGTGTTGAAGTAAAGGTCGGAAATATTCTGAGTTCAGATTCCTTTTATGGTGATGATCCTGACGCCTGGAAGAAATGGAGTGAATACGGGGTACTGGCAGTAGAAATGGAATCAGCAGAATTATTTACACTGGCAGCCAAATATCGTGTAGAGGCACTTTCCATACTGACTGTCAGTGACTCCATTGTTACCGGAGAAGAAACCTCGTCTGAAGAAAGAGAAAAGACATTTACGGATATGATGGAGATTGCCCTGGAGTTAGCTTTGTAGAATCTAGTCTTGATTATTACCGCTTTTTAACTGTGTGATACAGGATATTAGAATACTTTAGCGAAATAATAATAATAAGAGACTACATGCAGATATTACACTAGAGGAGGAAAGATATTATGGATTTTAAGTATCATGTTGCAAAAAATGGTTCAGATTCTGCAGAAGGAACAAAACAGGACCCATTTCTGACAATTAATAAGGCTGCTTCTATTGCTCAGGCCGGGGATACTATTGTTGTTCATGAAGGGGTATATCGTGAGTGGGTTAAACCCCGCAACACAGGTTTAAGCAATAAAAGGAGGATTAGATATAAGGCTGCTGAAGGAGAAAAAGTAATTATTAAAGGTTCTGAAAGGATTCAGGATTGGGAACAGGTAGAAGGAACTATCTGGAAAAAAGCATTAGCAAATGAGTTCTTTGGTGAGTATAATCCATATACAGAAGAGATTTTTGGAGACTGGTTATTATATTCAAATACAGGTTATCCAAAACATCTGGGAGATGTATATTTAAACGGCATGTCTTTCTATGAAGCGGGAGAATTTGAAGAATTAATTGATCCTGACATTCAGACAGAGGTACTGGACAACTGGACAGATAAGACTGTTTCTGTTCATAATACAGAGCAGACAAAATACCTATGGTTTGTGGAAGTAGATGATAAAAACACAACTATTTATGCTAATTTTCATGATCATAATCCCAATGAAGAATTAGTAGAGATAAATGTAAGGAGAAGCTGCTTTTATCCTGAGAGAGTGGGAATAGACTATATCACTGTAAAAGGCTTTGAGATGTGTCATGCTGCTACTCCATGGACACCACCTACAGCAGATCAACCGGGGTTACTGGGACCTCACTGGAGTAAGGGATGGATTATCGAAGATAATATCATACATGACTCCAAATGTAGTGCTATCAGTATTGGAAAAGAAAAATCAACAGGGGATAACTATCGTTCAAAGCGCCAGGATAAGCCTGGTTATAAATATCAGATAGAGTCTGTATTTCAAGCCACACATGCTGGCTGGAGTAAAGATAAAATCGGTTCACATATTATCAGGAATAATACGATATATGACTGTGGGCAGAATGGAATTGTGGGTCACCTGGGCTGTGTATTCAGTGAGATATACAATAATCATATCTATAATATAGCACTGAAACGCGAGTTCTACGGACATGAGATTGCAGGTATCAAACTACATGCAGCTATTGATGTCCAGATACATAATAATCGTATCCATGATTGTTCTCTGGGTACCTGGCTTGACTGGCAGACACAGGGAACCAGGGTAAGCAGTAATCTTTTCTACAACAATAACCGTGATCTCTTTATAGAAGTAAGTCATGGTCCTTATATAGTAGACAACAATATACTGGCGTCAGATTATGCCCTGGATAATTTCTCACAGGGTGGAGCATATATCAACAATCTAATTTGCGGCAAAATGGTACAGCGAAAGGTTCTTAATAGATCAACACCATATCATCTACCACACAGCACAAAGATAAAAGGATTTACAGTAATACTTGGCGGAGATGACCGTTTTTACAATAATATATTTATTGGCAGAGGCTATATAAAAGGAATTGAAAGCGAAGTTGTCCAGGGTGATAATAAAAGTGAAGGTGTTGGTACTGGCCACTATAATGGATATACTACATCAATGGAGGAATATCTGGAGAAAGTACATCAAAAACCCGGTGATGTAGAGATATTTATGAATACAGATCAGCCTGTTTATATTGATAAGAATGTATATCTGAACGGAGCGGTGCCGTTTGAGCGAGAGAATAAAAATATTGTCGAAGAACAGTTTGACCCTGGATTCAGTATTTCTGAAGAAGGAGATGAAGTCTATCTTTCCTGTGAGCTGCCTGATGATTTTGAGAAAGTACAGGGAGAGATTCATAGTAGCGAAACCCTGGGTAGAGTAAGGCTGGCAAATGCTGACTTTGAGAACCCCGATGGAAGTGATGTAGTACTTGATGCTGACTTGCTGGGAGAAAAGCGTGCAACAAAAAGCCCAGCAGGACCAATGGTGAATTTACAGAAGGGAACAAATCGCATTAAGGTCTGGGGATAAGATACCTCATAGACTTTGTTAGCTAATAATCACATAGCTGTAATAAAAGAAAATAGATATATAAAATATTATGGCTGTCGCTGAAATGCGGCAGCCTTTTGTGTCTTGTAGTCAGATAACTTATGTATTCGTATTGAAGGGCCAATCTGAATTTCATCAACAGGAAACAGAAGAAGAGATAAGTAGAGAAGGACAACAGATAATTGTGAAAATAATTAAAAATTTGAAGATTATCTTCAACTAATTTCAACAAAATTCTTGACAAACATTGTCTTTTTTTGTAGAATAAAAAGTAGTATATATTACCTAAGTGTAATAAAACATTAAGGGCAAACTTATTGAAAAATAAGGGCGCAAAGCTATGGGTCTAATGGTTTTACCGATGACTGCCAGGCTGCAGCTGATTAAATTGCCCCTTTTCAAAGGGGTTTTACTTATTTATTATCCTTTTTGTTACTGGTAGATATATAAATAAACTATACTTTAGACAGGAAAATAACTAAACTAAAAATATTATACAGATAGTATTAAGAAACAAAATATCAGAAGAACGGGAGGTATAAAAGAATGTCTGGAAAAATACTTGTGGTAGATGATGCTGCATTTATGAGAATGACCTTAAAGAATATGCTCAGTAAGAATGGTTATGAGGTTATAGGTGAGGCTGTTAATGGAGAAGATGCAGTTCAAAAATATCAGGAATTAGCTCCAGAGGCAGTGACAATGGATATTACCATGCCAAACATGGATGGAATTGAGGCAGTAAAAAATATACGAAGTTTTGATAATAATGCCAATATAATTATGTGCAGCGCCATGGGACAGCAGGGAATGATTATAGAGGCAATTGAAGCGGGGGCTAAAGACTTTATAGTTAAACCATTTGATGAAAAAAGAGTTATAGAATCGTTAAGCAAGATTTTGAAGTAATTGTTTGAAAGACGAAAGAATTAACTGATGATAAATTCCTTTTCTCTATATTCATTATATATAATTCAAGTAAAATTCTGGGCCTACCATTGCTGCATAAGGGTAGTGGGTCCTATATATTTTTTTATAATAAATCTGCTAAAGACTTCCGTCGATATTAAAGTATTATCGTTCATTTGACACCTCCGTACTTTCCTATATATCTAGTCTTACAAGATGTTGATTTTTTTATACCTATGTGGTAGATGGGCATATAAAAAAATTTGGAATAATATATTTTATTAAAAAAAAGGTCGTTTATTGTTATGGATCAGCTCATATAACGGTCTTTTTTTATTTTTATAACAAAAAGGACATACCATATGATTGCAGTTTTATTCCAGGTTCTTTCGTATCTGCTGTGTATGAGGCAAGTGTACAGGCAAATCGTCATTTTCTTTAAGTAGTCTTAACCGCTCCATACTCTGTTCTCAAGCAAAGAAAACTAAAATGTGATGGTGATCAGGACTTAGGTGCTGCGACCAGTGTTAAGACAGTATCAGATATGCCATTTCCTGTTCTGATGTTCTGTACACACAACGAAAGTATTTCTACTATTGTAAATCATATCTGTGAATGGCTTAAATTATCTATTTATTAATTATTTTGTCTCTTCACTTTCCATCGCTTTAATAATTCTAATAATCTGTTTAACCTCTTGATGAGATTATATTAATCGACTAATGGTAGAATTCTAATAAATGGTAAAGAGATTGAAAATATTTTTGCAGATATCTTCAATTTAAAAGAGTTTAGAGAAATGAAGGAAATATAAGAAGACAAAGATTTTTTTACTGAGGCAAAATTGATTTTCTTGAAGGATTAAACAGGTAAAAGAAGAAGTATAGAAAGGAGACTGTATGTAATGTTCTGCATCACTCAAAGGGAGGGCGAAAATTGAAAAAGACTAAAAACAGCAGTTCTGAACTAAAAGATAAATCTAAGAGAAATAGAGAAACCACACAGAACAAATTCCCCTTTAGTATAATGGTGTTTCCTGCTGGCCCTGTCTGTAATCTTAACTGTGAGTATTGCTATTATCTGGACAAGACTGAGTATTATCAGGGAAATAGCGGTTTTCAGATGACAGAAGAATTATTGGAGGAGTATATAGCGCAATATATAGAGGCTCAGCCGGGTCCCTATGTCAATTTTGGCTGGCAGGGAGGAGAGCCAACATTACGGGGCCTTGACTTTTTCAGAAAGGCCGTAGAAATACAGCAGAAGTATTTGCCTGCTGAGTGGCAGTGTCAGAATAGTCTCCAGACAAATGCTACTCTTCTGGATGATGAATGGTGTCAGTTTTTCAGCGATAATAATTTCCTTATCGGTGTCAGTCTTGATGGACCGGCTGCATTACATGATCATTATCGTAAAAATAAGAAGGGTGAAGCTACCTATCAGGATGTAATTAGCGGTATTGAACTTATGAAAAAATATAATGTTGATTTTAACATATTGTGCGTTATTAACGATATAAATTCAGATCATCCAGTAGAGGTATATAATCATTTTAAAGAGATCGGCACTAACTATATACAGCTCATACCTATTGTTGAAGTGATGAATGATAAGGGAAATGTAAGTACAAGATCCGTTGAGCCAGGGAAGTATGGTCGATTTTTAATCTCAGTTTTTGATCAGTGGGTTAGAAATGATCTGGGGGAAGTATATATTCAAATTTTTGAAGAGGCTGTAACAGCATGGTCCGGGTATCGTCCAAATCTATGTGTTTTTTCTGAGACATGTGGAAATGCTGAGGTGATGGAACATAATGGTGATATATATTCCTGTGACCACTTCGTTTTTCCGGAGTATAAATTGGGTAATTTGCTGGACCAACCCCTACTAGAGATGATACAGTCAGCCAAGCAGAAGAAATTTGGTCAGGATAAGTTAGACACCTTAGCAGATAAATGCCGTCATTGTGAAGTTAATTTTATCTGTCACGGCGGCTGCCCCAAAAATCGAATAGTGCCTATCAATAACGATGATAAGAAGTTAAATTATCTCTGTGAAGCCTATAAAATGTTTTTTAATTATATTGACCCATTCATGAAAGAAATAGTAAACAGTCTCAAGAAAAGACAGTCACCTGTGCTAATAAAAGATAAGATGGTCGAAGTTTACGACAGGGTCTGGGATATAGGCCGTAATGCCCCCTGCCCCTGCGGCAGTGGTAAGAAATATAAGAAATGCTGTATTGACAGGTAACACGGTGTAAATATTAGTAAGAAGAGGAGGGTATTAAACATGAACTCATATGAAAGGGTGTATAATAGACTGGAGGGTAAGGAAGTTGATCGAATCCCTAATCTGAATATCATAATGACATTTGCAGCTAAATATATTAATGTTCCTTATCGTAAATATGTTACAGATTATAAATATCTGGTAGAAGGGAATATAAAATGCTGTCAGGAATTCGGAATAGATATGCTTAGTGCGATTTCTGACCCCTGTCGTGAAGGTTATGATCTGGGCGCGGAAATAGACTTTCCAGAAGATGATGTACCAAGCTTTAGAGGGAGCTTTATAGTTGAATATTCGGACTTAAAAAAACTAAAGATTCAAAATCCACTCAGTGGAGAAAGAATGCTGGATCGGATCAAAGCAGTGGAGCTATATAAAAAAGAGGTTGGAAAAGAGTTTCCTGTATTGGGCTGGGTTGAAGGAGCATTTGCGGAGGCCTTTGATCTCAGAGGTTCCAATTTAATGATGGACCTGATTCAATCTCCAGATTTTGTTCATGAATTACTGGAACTCTGTACTGAGCAGGCTATTAGATTTGCTCAAGAACAGATAAAAGCAGGAGCTGACTTTATAGGGATTGGTGATGCAGCGGCATCATTAATTGGTCCTGTTCATTATAAGGAATTTGTACTTCCTTATGAAACAAGGATATGTAAGGCTATACATGATGCAGGAGCTAAAGCAAAACTCCATATCTGCGGTAATATATCTCCATTTCTGGAATATACCCCGGAAACTGGAGCAGATATTGTAGATATTGACTGGGTAGTAGATTTTGAAAAGGCTGTAAAAACAATGTCCGGTAAGTGTTCTGTCTGTGGTAATTTTGATCCTGTAGATATACTTTTACA
>JBKGXW010000048.1:0-16894 GCA_046546395.1 Halanaerobiales bacterium | reverse complement strand
AAGATAACTTATTATAAAGTCCTTGATTAATATTTTAATTATTATCTATTTATTATCTATTTATTACTACTCCAACTTAAAGCTGTCTCAACAGCCCTTTTCCAACCCTGATATAGTTCACTGCGTTTCTTATCCGCCATCGCTGGTTTAAATACCCTGTCTATTTTGCGTGTCTTTATCAATTCATTTCTATCTTTCCAGAAACCAACTGCAAGTCCAGCTAGATATGCAGCACCTATAGAGGTTGTCTCTGTATTAATCGGTCTTTCTACAGATGAATCAGTCATATCAGCCAGAAACTGCATCAGGAAGTTATTGGCTGAAGCGCCACCATCGACCTTAATATCCTTCAGATCAATACCGGAATCATCAACCATGGAATTTATTACATCCTTACTCTGATAAGCAAGAGACTCCAGAGTGGCTCTAATCAAGTGGTTCCTGTTACTACCTCTGGAAAGTCCAACAATGGTCCCTCTTGCATCAGGGTCCCAGTATGGAGCTCCTAGTCCGGTAAATGCAGGTACAATATAAACACCATCTGTATCATTTACTTTTTCTGCAAAATACTGAGAATCTGCCGACTCATCAATTATATTTATCTCATCTCTTAACCATTGTACTGCAGCACCTGCAATAAAGATACTCCCCTCCAGTGCATATTCTACATTCTGGTCTATTCCACAGGCAATAGTTGTTAATAATCCAGAGTTTGATTGAACAATTCTATCTCCTGTATTCATCAACATAAAACTACCTGTACCAAATGTAATCTTGGTCATACCTTTTTGATAACATCCCTGTCCAAAAGATGCAGCCTGCTGGTCACCGGCTATACCGGAAATAGGTACCTCAGCCCCAAAAATATCTGCTGAAGTAACTCCATATACTTCGCTACTGGACCTTACTTCTGGTAGTATAGAAGATGGAATATCAAGTATTTTCATTAAATCTTTATCCCAGCATAACTCATGAATATTATACAATAAAGTCCGTGAGGCATTTGTATAATCAGTAATATGAGTTTTACCAGCTGTTAATCTCCAGATAAGCCAGCTGTCAATAGTACCAAATAATAACTCTCCCTTCACAGCCCTTTCTTTTGCACCCGTAAAATTATCAAATATCCATTTAACCTTTGTCCCTGAAAAATATGGATCCAATAATAATCCTGTTCTTTCTCTAAAATTACCTTCAAGTCCTCTTGTTTTAAGCTCCTGACAGATGTCAGTACTCCGGCGGCACTGCCAGACAATTGCATTATGAACCGGTTTACCAGTATTTTTATCCCAGATAACTGTAGTTTCTCTCTGATTTGTTATTCCGATCGCTGCTATGTCCTCAGGTTCAATTCCGGCTTTATTCATCCCAATCTGAATGACATCCACTACAGAACGCCAGATATCTTCGGGGTTATGTTCAACCCACCCTGCCTTTGGGTATATTTGTTTAAACTCCTGCTGTGCTCTACCGATCTCTACACCACTCTTATCATAAATAATAGCCCTTGAACTGGTAGTTCCCTGGTCAATTGATAGGATATACTTCATTTTTTAACACCACCCTGATGTTTTAATGTCAAGAATTTTAAATGTATTAAAAATACTTGCTTAAAGTCTTAAATTAAGTACTTAAATTGATTTTTATAATAAGTCCTTTATTTCCTTCACGCTATTAAAAACAAAATCAGAATCCTGCTCAGCTTTATGCAAATCAGCCTTTGTAGATTCCCCACTCAAAACCAGGACACTTGTAATACCAGCATTTATAGCAGTCTGTATATCTGTATAAAGCCTATCACCAATCATGGCTATCTTATCCTTAGTAAAACCAGTCTTCTCCTGTACAAAATCTATCATGAGAGTATTTGGTTTTCCAATAACCAGAGGTTCTTTCCCAGTTGATGTTTTAAGAAGGCTGATCATCGCGCCGCAATCAGGCATACTTTTACCACCAGCCAGGGGGCAGACATAGTCAGGATTTGTTGCTATATATGTTACTCCTCTCAGGATAAGGTCGTGAGCATCCCAGAGTTTCTTATAATTTAGTGTAGTATCAAATCCAAGAACCAAAAAATCCACATCTTCCGTTTTTTCATCTGTTAATTGAATACCCCTTGCTTTAAATTGTTTTGCTAAAGAAGGAGTCCCGACCAGATATACAAGAGGGGCAATTTTTTTCTCGAGAATATAATTTATAGTTACCTGGCCCGAAGTTATTATTCGCTCCCTGGATATTTCAATACCAAGTCCAGACAACTTTTTATAATAGTCCAGAGGACTCCTGGATGAATTGTTTGTGAAAAAATAAAACTCCCTACCTGTAGCTTCAAGTTTTTCCAGGAATTCCTTTGCACCAGCTATTAGGTTACTACCCAGATATATCGTTCCATCCATATCTAGTAAAAAGCATTCTATATCCTGTATATTGTTAATCATAACCACATCCTGTTATCTTTTTTAAGTTGTTTTTACTTTTTATTAACAAAGAGTACTTAGCGACATATTATATTATCAAACAAAAAAAATAAAAACCTTAAATTAACTTTTCAAGCTATTTGTATTTTTCATCAAGTTTTTATAAAACAATTGAAATTATAATTCGTGAATTATTATTTAATAAAAAATAAAGTAGGTGGAAACTTTGCATAACTACAATAGGCTTACCCCGATAAGGGCTTATATATATGGCGGACCACTTGCACCCTGTATCAGGGGTATTGTAACTTTCTATAATGTACCCGATGGTACAGAGGTATGTGTAGACATTTCAGGTTTACCCCCATATCAGCGTAATCCTGAAGGAGAGCCAATAGGACCTCATGGCTTTCATATTCATCAAAACAGCAGCTGTGAAGTAGGTGACCCTGATAATCCATTTATGGCTGCAGGGGGACACTGGGCACCAGACAACCAACCACATGGTAATCACGCAGGTGATTTCCCGGTTTTATTCTCCAATAATGGCAGATCAATAATGTGCTTTTTCACAAATCGTTTTAAACCAAGAGAAGTAATTGGACGTACGGTAATAATACATCAAAATCCTGATGATTACAGAAGCCAACCAGCTGGAAATGCCGGTAAGAGATTAGCCTGTGGTTTAATCAAGAAATATTCCAGTACTCATTTTCAGCTCTAAGCTCTTCTAATAAAACATCTACAATTGCTTCATTCCCAGCTACTATCCTGACACTATTATTATCTTCTATTAATATCACCTTACCGCCAGCTTCTTCTATTATTAATTTCCCGGCGGCAACATCCCAGATGCTTAATTTTAATTCCCAGAAACCATCCAGTGAATCACGAGCAACATTGCATAGATCATAGGCAGCACTACCTGTTCTCCTCAACCCTCTTATTCTCGAAATAATACGATTGAGATGATCTAGATTATTATCCGGATCTTCTGCTTTATCATAGGGGAATATGGTCATGCTAAAACCTACCTTGCGCTTGTTAAATATAGGTTTTAGTAAGGCCTAATCGAATATGGTCATACTAAAACCTACCTTGCGCTTGTTAAATATAGGTTTTAGTAAGGCCTAATCGAATATGGTCATACTAAAACCTACCTTGCGCTTGTTAAATATAGGTTTTAGTACTAATTCATTTTCAAATAATTATAAAGCTCATCTTTATTGCTCTGGCTAAATTGACCTGTTTCCAATTTCCAGTATTGAACGGGTAAATTATCATCACAGGCTTCTATAATATTGGGGTGACAGGTCAATATGAATACTTGATGAGTCCTGGCCAATTCTTTCAATAATTCCAGAGATTCAACAAGATGATAGCTGTCAAAATTGACAAGACTGTCATCAACAATTACAGGTAGAGCTGGTTTAATCTCCTTAATTCTACTGATTCTGATTGCAAGGAATAATTGTTCATTTGTTCCGCGGCTCAGGAACTCGGTACTTGTCTGCACAGTTCCATCTTTCAATAATGCCTGGAAATCTCCCTGCATTATTTTATCAGTAGGTAGAATCGCCTTATATTCTCCTCCAGTTATCCTCCTGAAATACTGACTTGCACCAGCAAGCAACTTATCCTTGGTCTGTTGTATAAATGTCTCACGTACTTTTTTCAACACATATGAAGCAGTCTTATTAACCGCATATTCCTCGGCTAAGTAGCTCAATTCCTGTCTTGCCTGATCTATCAAAATTGATCCCCGTCTTAATTCATCATCAGTTGCCAGGTCAGCCAGTTCCTTCTTGAGTGACTGCTTGATCTCTCCTGTTTTCTTTTTCTCTGTTACTAAAGCATCTAATTGTTCCCGACTGTTATAATACTTTGATTCGACACTCTCCAGAGAGAGATACCTGTCATATAAATAAGAAAAACTTTCATATAGATTGTCTAATGATTTTTCTCCTTCACTTTCAGACTTAACTGGATAATCTTTCATGGCATTACGCACCAGTTCTGTGTTCAGGACAGCCTTAATCTGCTGAACCAATTGTTCTTTTTGAGCAAATAAGGCCTGAAACATCTGTTTTCTTCTGGAATATTCAAGATATTCCTCAATATAAATCGGTATTCCTTTTTTAATATCTGCTAGTTCCATATCACTTATACTATACAGGCTTTTCAATTCATTCTCAATTTCAGCCAGTTCATTTTCATGTGTAGATAGGTTTGAAATACTTTCAGTATATTCAAGCATCTGATCCAGCATAGAAAATAGAATATCATCCTGAAGATCTAGTTCTATTTCACCATCTATTTTTTCAAGTGAAAGTGCTTCCGGAAATTCTTTAAGGATTTCAACTAGTTCTTTCAGATCTTTATCGATTTTCTGGTAATCAACATCCAGTTGTTCTTTTTTTTGTTCAATATTATTTAATTTTTCTTTGCACTGCTGTATTTCTCTGAAATAATCCTTAATTAATTCCGGTGGGGCATCTTTTGCAAGGCCCAGTGATATACGATATTGATTTAATTCCTTATTCAACGGATCAATTAATTTACGATAACTCTTCAGTTTTTTCTGAGAATTCTCTATCTGATGATCCAGATTATTAAGCTCGCTGAAACTCTTCTCTCTATATGTAAGATAACCCTTTTCCAGAGAATATTTATAAAATAAGTATATAACCAATCCCAAAAATCCAGCCAGTCCAATGGCACTTAAATATATATGGATAAAAGAAAGGGCAAACCCCAGTAATATACATCCAAAAGAGCTCAGGAAATAGAAGCGCAGTGTTTTTTTTGGATCCCTTACTTCCAGTGTATCTATTGATTCTTCCAGATATGTTTTTCTTTCCTGATATTCCTGCAATCTTTCTTTTTCATTCTCAAGAGCACCAGATAACTTTTTATACCTGTCAATAAATCTCTGAAGTGAAACAAGTTCAATCTGATCAGATTTAATATTATGCAGCTTTGCTATATTACCATTCCAGTCTTCATTGACTTTGTTAAGAAAGGTTCTTAGATCATCTTCCTCCTGAACAATATTCCTTTCAGTCTCATGGTAGTATCTAATCCGTTCCTTTAGACCGGAAAGTTTCTGTTTTATCAGGGCAATTTTATCTTTATACTTTAAACATTTTTGCTTGAATAATGTAAGATTGTCCAGTCCAAGTTTATTTTTTAAATATAGATTATTCTTACTTACCTGTGCCTCTTTTTTGTTATATCGCTCCAGGATATCCTTCGCTTTTTCTGGATAGAAATCCCTGTTCAAAAACATTTTAGCTTCATCTGTATTTAATTTACTTTCCAGCTCTATTATTTTACTATAATTCTTATAATTATTCTTCAGGATATCAAGACGATTTATCTCTTTTTCAAGTTCATCTTTCTGTTTATCATATTCTTCAATCTGATGATTAATATCTTTTAATTCTTCTTTCTTCTGTTTGAATTTTTCTACTTGTCGAGAAGCCTGATTACGAATATTCAGTCCTTCTTCTATCTGCATTGTATATGGCTTGAAATCCCTTACTTTAGGATCGCCATTCTTTCCGCCTATTTTTTCAGCCTGATTATTAAAATAATCCTCCAGTTGCGGCAGTAGAACAAATTCCTGTAATCCAGCTCCCAACAAAATTGACTGTAATCTTTCTTTATCAATACCATTCTTTTTATTTGACTGTAACTCATCAAGTGTTATCGTAAATAGCTGCTGATAGGTAAAGGGGTCCAAACTATTATATAAGTCACCGGCCGAAGCAACCTCTTTATTTCCCTGCAGCATACTGATTAAGGGTTCCGCATAGCCCTGTAAATGTATACTGACTTCTTTATTATTATCCATAGCAACAACTGCTTCCACCTCATGTTTTTCACGAGCAGGTATAAAATCTTTTTTTCTGGGAAAACCAAAGGCAATATATCTTAATAACTGCAAAAACGTAGTCTTTCCTGCCCTATTCAAACCACCGATTATAACCAGTCCGGGACCTATTTCATCTATCTGTTGATTATTGAAAATACCAAAATCCCTGATAAATAATTTCTTAATCCTCATGAAAGATCCCGCCTTTCCAATATCTCTTCAAGTATATTCTGCCTGGCCTGTTCCAGTATTGCCTTTAATAATTCATCTGTCAGCTCAAACTGGGTATAGTCCAACTCTTCGTGATTTATATCCTTTGTCCAGATATCACCCAGTTCTTCCAGTAATTCCTCCTGAAATTCAATATTTTCTTTTAAGAGCATGGTAATTTTATCAATATCATTGAAAACTGGGTTATTATGAATTATATAGTCATCAAGGGGACTACCTGTCCTATCAAATACCTTTCTAGTCCAGATAAAAGGACTGCTTTTAATCAACTTTTGCCTTAAAGCATCTATTAGAAATGATATAACTTCATCCTTTTTTTCATCAAGTAAATTACTAATTTCCCCACGACCTATTAATATCCAGTCAACTATATAACCGTCAATGTAATTATAATCAGTAATATCAAGGTGGAAGTTACTATCCAGTAACTCATGTGAAATATCTGTAATCAAATTCTGTATATCACTAATATTCCCACTCTTTATAGAGTCTATCGGCACCTCAATTCTCTGATAGACAATACTGGATAAATTTAAAAATTCTATTTCTGGTTCTGCACCTGGTATTAAATCAACCAGAACAGCACCTCCTAACCCTTCTTCCCCCATATCCCGTCCCTGAGGTACTCCAGGAAAAACAACTGCTCTATCTCTTGATTTATGTAGTAAGCGGTACTTATGTATGTGTCCAAGAGCCCAGTAATGAAAATCTTCCATGTCCAGTAATTCCTGTAATGAGGAAGGTATATAATTTTTATTATCATTCTCAAGCTGTGAGTGTAGAATTCCTATATTCCATACACCAGGTATAGAATCATATCCCAGATGTATTTTCCTCGATTCAGCCCGATTTTTGTATGAGACACCAGCAATAGCCACAATCAATTCTCCATCCTGATCATATACCTTTTTGGTTTCTGGTTGGTTCTCCTGAAAAAGATGTACATTGTCAGGCATGTCCAGTATATTATAATAACCTACCAGAGGATCATGATTACCCGCTACTAGAAAAACAGGGATATCTTTTTCAGCCAGTCTGAGACACTGCTCATTAAAAAATTTATTGGCCTTAACTGATCGACTCTCCTGGTCATAAAGATCACCTGCCAGCAGCACAAAGTCTACCTCTCTTTCCAGCGCCTGATCAAAAACCCGGGTAAATGTCTTGTAGATTGCATTATCAATATGATCGGCTATCTCTTGGTTATATTCTCCACCAACACTTAATGCACTACCCAGGTGTATATCAGCAGCATGTATAAATCTTACCTTTTTCATTTTTACCCCCTCTACTAGAATACATTTTTTATATATCTGGAATTACTACAATAAAGATTTCAGCTCTTCCTGTAGGCTTCCGGAAATTGAAGTTAAAGGAAGTCGAACCTCTTCTGACTTGAGTAAACCATTCCTTTTTAAACAATATTTTAATGGGGCTGGATTTGGTTCTTTAAACAGCAATGGAATAAGGTTATATATACTTCTCCATTTTTGCAGAGCCCGTGTAAAATCCTTTTCTTTTTTTACTAATCTATAAATTTCTACAAACACCTCAGTATTAAGGTGCGAAGAAGCCAATATACCTCCATCTCCACCGTTTATAATATTTGTATAATAAAAAATGTCCTCTCCGGTCAAAACAGAAAGCCTATCTGGCTTATTATATATAAGTTCCATTGACTGTTTAAAATCTCCACAGCTATCCTTTATTGCAACAATATTATCCAGTTCTGCTAATCTATAAATTGTATTATTTTCAATATTACGTCCTGTACGATATGGAATATTATAAATCATAATATTCAGATCAGTAGAATGTGCCAGTGCCGAAAAATGCTGAAAGATGCCCTCCTGGGATGGGAGGTTATAATAAGGACAGACCGATAATATACCCTCTATATCCATATTGTCCAGCTTTCGCAATTGTTTGATTATTTTTTCAGTATAATTACCACCAAGCCCAATATAAACGGGGATTCGACCATCGACAAATTCAAGAGACTTGTCAACAAGTAAATCAAATTCATATTCACTGATAGTAGGACACTCACCTGTAGTAGCAAGTGGAATAATTCCGGTAATTCCTTTTGAAATATAATATTCGACGAGATTTTTATATGATTTTAAATCAATCTCCGCATCCTTAAATGGCGTGATGATAGGTAACCAGATTCCTTCAATTTTCATTTGCAACTCCTCCAAATAACCAAACCGAAACCGGTTTATATATTTTATTTCTTGCTATTATTCGTAATCAAAATCACAATTATTATTAATAGAATTAAAAATGGTGAAAATATTACACTGGTAAATACTGCGGCTATAATTCCAAATGCTGTACCGATTACGCCGCCGACTATACCTGTAGTTGCCCCGAGAGCACTAATGACCATACCAAAAATCCCGGCCAATAAAGGAATGATTAACTTAATCGCCACAACAGCAAGCAAAAAAATAATCAGTAATGTAACTGGTTCCAACGCTCTTCCCCCTTTATTAAATGCCACATTTTTCTTACTAATGTTATTTTATCATTATAAACCTAAATAAGCAATAGTATGATAGCAATAGTTAAATTCCCATAGCACAGACACCCCGCACTCTAAACATTTTTTTGAAGAACATACAATAAAAAGCAGCGTATAAAATATGCTGCTCTTCTTTAAAATCTTTTTATTATATACCAAATCTTCATCTATATATATATTAAAGGTTTAAACTTAAATAGCACAATCCAGTTCAAATGATCTGTGTAGAATTCTTACTGCTCTCTCAGCATCTTTTTCATCAATCAAGCATGATACTTTGATATCAGATGTAGTAATCATCTGTATATTTATATTTTCATTTCCAAGTATACTGAACATTTTTGCTGCAATTCCTGGTGTAGTTATCATACCAGCACCGACAATTGAAACCTTGGCTACATCAGTATCAATAAATAAATTGCCTGCACCAAGCTCAGCTGCTATTTTTTCTATAAAAAGACTTCCTTTTTTCAGATCACTATTGTTAATTGTGAAGGTTATGTCATTCTTTTGATCGTGCTGTAGATTCTGAATAATCATATCTACATTTATACCATTATCAGCAAGACTTGTAAATAATCTACCAGCAATACCGGGTTGATCCGGTAACTGTTCGATAGTAATTTTTACTTCATCTTTATCGGCTGTTAAACCAGTTACATTCTTTCTATTCTCCATATCTTTCATACCTCCTACCAAGGTTCCAGGTTTATAATTAAAACTTGAAGCAATATATAACTTAATATTATAGTATTTAGCCAGTTCAACAGAACGTGGGTGGAGAACCTTTGCTCCAAGACTGGCAAGTTCCAGCATCTCCTCATATGATATATAATCTAGCTTACTGGCTTCCGGAACTATTCGGGGGTCAGTTGTATAAATTCCGTCAACATCTGAATAAATCTCACAGCAGTCTGCTTTGAGTGACGCTGCCAGAGCCACTGCTGTAGTATCCGAAGCCCCGCGTCCAAGAGTAGTGAAATCTCCCTGAGAATTTATCCCCTGAAATCCTGCAATAACAACTATCTTACCATCTTCAAGCTCATTGTGGATTCTGGAATTATCTATATCCCTGATCTCAGCCCTATTATGATGATCACTTGTCTGAATCTTGACCTGACTGCCTGTCAGAGAGATAGAGTTATACCCCTTCTCATGGATAGCCATACTCAGTAGTGCTATAGATATCTGCTCTCCAGTTGTTAATAACATGTCAACATCTCTTGGATTGGGGTTGTCAGTAATCTGATTCATTAAACCACATAGTTCATCGGTAGTATCACCCATAGCAGATACAACAACGACTATTTTGTTTCCTTTTTCATATTCATTAATTACTCTATCTGCTACATTTTTGATTCGTTCGATAGTACCAACAGAAGTACCTCCATATTTCTGTACTATTAAGGCCATTATATCATCCTCACTTTATCTCTTATAGGCTTTTTATAAAAGCTGTTTTATAATAAATCAACATAGTAACTACTCTACATATTCTAAATCATTCTCTATAAATCTTCAACTCGAATCAGGTTATTTATTTCAACTACTTCTTCCAGTTTTTTTAGTTCTGTTAGCGAATTCTGTATATCTTCTTCTCTTACCATATGAGTTACTAGCACTATAGGAACAACCGGGTTACGTCTGTGTTTTTGTATTACAGAAGCCAGACTTACCTGATTGTCTCCCAGGACTTTTGTGATTTTAGCAAGAACACCGGGTTCGTCTTTCACCTGGAGTCTGATATAGAATGAATTTTTAACCTCTTTTATATTTAATACATTATGGTCTATATCTGAATTATTAAGATTAATATCCGGCCTTTTATGATATATTTCTTTGCCTGCCTGGATTATATCCGCAACAACTGCACTTGCAGTAGGCATCTGTCCAGCACCCTGACCATATGACATAACATCTCCAACAGCATCACCATGGAGATATATTGCATTATATACATCATTAACTAAAGCAAGGGGATGACTTACAGGAATAAAGGCAGGATGAACTCTGATATCAAGACCTTCATCTATAGATTTACCAATGGCCAGTAATTTAACTACATATCCAAGCTCATCCGCAATTTTAATATCCTCCAATTCGATTTTATCAATCCCTTCTACATATACATTATTTAAATCTATAATAGTCTCATAAGCAATTGAGGAAAGGATTGTGATTTTATAGGCAGCATCTGCACCACTGATATCCGATGTAGGATCACTTTCTGCATAGCCCAGTTCCTGGGCTTCCTTCAATACCTCATTAAAGTCCCGCTGTTCACTGGTCATCTTCGTCAGTATATAATTGGTAGTACCGTTCAAGATGCCATATATTTTTTCGATTTTATTGGCAGCAAAGGATTCCTTGAGTGGACGTATAACCGGTATTCCACCTGCAACACTACCCTCAAAACTGACATTGACTCCCTTTTTTGCTGCCAGATCAAGGATTTCATGGTCATATGTTGCAATAACAAGTTTATTTGCTGTTACAACGGCCTTGCCATTATTTATAGCACGGATTATGTACTCATGGGCAGGCTCTTCTCCACCAATCAGCTCAACAATCATATCGATATCAGGATTTTCAAGAATGTCCTCAGGTTTATCAGTCAAGAGATCTGGGGATAAATCAATGTCTCGCTTTTTATTCAGAGTATTAACCAATATTTTTTCAATAATAAGATCTGTACCTACTTTTCTTTTCAGGTTCTCAGCATGCTTGTCCAGTATTGAATAAACGCCACTACCAACTGTTCCCAGACCAAGTAGACCAATTTTTATCATCTTTATCTTCCTTTCTTTATTATAGCCTTTTATACTTATAGATTGATATTTCTATTAATACAATATACTTATCCTATATAAAATCATTATATCAGATCCCGTCAGGGATTTATACCCATTGTTAGAACAAACTCGTGCATTATAAGTATCATTCTTTCGCTGCGCTCAAAAAGAAAATTTTACAAAAGACTACTTTCAAAGTATGTCCCTGGAGATTATACATCCCTTATTATCTGGATTTATCACAATGAATTCACTATTTATATTATGATTGAGAAAAACATTAACCATTGCCTGCCCAATTTCCTTTTCATTTTTCTCGCTAATTGCAAGCATAGAAGGACCAGCACCACTTAATGCTACACCAAGAGCTCCATGACTATAAGCCTTTTCTATTACTTGATGGAAGCCAGGAATCAGTTCAGAACGATAATCCTGATGTAACTTATCCTCCATAGCTACTTTCAACTGAGAAAAATCATTCTCCTGAAAACATGATACCAACAATGCTGTTCTGCTCAGATTGAAAACCGCATCACTATAGGGAACATCTAAAGGAAGAATCTTTCTGACATCTTCTGTCTTTAGCTTAAAATCAGGTATAACCACAACAAGTTTTATATTATTATCAATCTCTATTTTTTTATATACCAGACCACTCTCAGTCATAACATTGATTACAAATCCACCCCTGATTGCCGGAAGGACATTATCAGGATGTCCCTCCATTTCTACAGCCAGATCTATTATCTGATCGTCGTTAAAGGGGTGATTCAGCAGTCGATTGCCAGCATAAAGACCTGCTACAACAGCAGTAGCACTACTTCCCAGCCCTCTGGCAAAAGGTATATTTACCGTTTCGGTCAGCTTAATTCCATTCAGTTTATTGCCAGTCATATCATAAATCTTTTTAATCGCATGATAAAAAAGATTTTCTTCCAGAGAAAGAGCAAGCTCTCTCCCACTAGGTTGTTCAATAATTGAAGTATTAATACCAGATTCTATTCTTTCTATTTTGAAAGAATTATAAAGTTTTAAAGCAAATCCCAGGCAGTCAAAACCTGGTCCAAGATTTGCAGATGTAGCTGGAACCCTGATTTCAAACATAGTCTTCTCCTTTATATTATAAACCCTTCACTACATATATAGCCGATCACTGAATTATTCATCTATGAACTAAGTATTTGGTATTTAAGTATTTGGTATTTAAGCATTTATCAATTAAGCTTCCATTAATAATAATCTTATATTTTTAGTAATTTTATCATTATCCTGATTAAAACACAAGCCCTATATGGAACCTAACCATTCCTGCTCCTGTTTTATTACTTTTCTGGTTTCATCTGGAGCAGGGCCGCCAACAACATTTCTATTTTCAACTGTATATTCAATAGAAAGATATTTATTTATATTATCTTTAAAAAGATCTCTTATTTCAGGAAATAATCTTCTGTATTCCTCCAGGCTTAACTCTTCTAATTCCATATCATTTTCTATACAGAACACAACTGCCCTGCCGACAACTTCATGAGCCTTACGGAAGGGTAATCCATTCTTAGCCAGATAATCAGCCAGGTCTGTGGCATTTAAAAAGCCTTTTTTACATGCCTGAAGCATATTATCTTCTTTTACTTTCATAGTATCTAGCATTTCAGGATATATTTTCAAAATTACTTTAAGTGTATCTACAGTATCAAAGAGTCCTTCTTTGTCTTCCTGCATATCCTTGTTATATGCCAGCGGGAGACCCTTTAAAGTGGTCAACAGCTGTAATAGATTGCCATATACACGTCCGGTCTTTCCTCTAACTAATTCTGCTATATCAGGATTCTTTTTCTGAGGCATAATACTACTACCTGTTGAATAGGCATCATCTAGTTCAATAAAATCAAACTCCCCACTTGACCATAAAATTATTTCCTCACTCAAACGACTCAGGTGCATAATAATCGTCGAAGAAATCCCCAGAAATTCCAGGACAAAGTCACGATCACTGACACCATCCAGTGAATTTTGACTTATACAATCAAAACCCAGTTTCTCCGCACAATATTCTCTATCAAGGGGATATGTTGTCCCTGCAAGGGCACCAGATCCAAGAGGGAGTACATTTATCCTTTTCATATTATCATCCAGGCGTTGATAATCTCTTTTCAACATAAAATAATAAGCCATTAAATGATGGGACAGGGTAATAACCTGTGCTCGCTGAAGGTGGGTATACCCGGGCAGATATGTATCAATATATTTACCTGATAAATCAATTAATACATCCATAAACCTCACTAAAAGATCCTGAATATTTTTAACTTCTTCCCTGAGATATAGGCGTATATCAAGGGCTACCTGATCATTTCTACTTCTACCAGTATGAAGTTTCCCGCCGGTCGAACCAATCTTTTCAATCAGGTTTTTCTCTACAAAGGAATGGATATCCTCAGATTCCTCTCCAAATTCAAGTTTCCCATTATCAATCTCATTTTCTATCTCTTTCAGCCCCGAGATGATTTTCGTTCCTTCTTCTTCAGATATGATTCCCTGTTTGACCAGCATTTCAGCATGTACTTTACTTCCCATGATATCATAATGATATAATCTCTTATCAAAATTTATCGATGCATTAAACTGATGAACTAATTGATCAGTCTCTTTATTAAATCTTCCACCCCAAAGTTTCACCTCAATCAACTCCATCTATTTTTTTTGTTAAAAAACCGCGTTCGTATCCGTTTTTGTGATCTCTTTCCATGCAGACAAAACCACATTTTTTGTAAAAATTGACCAACCTCTGATCTTCGGTCGAAGAATACAGACAGATGAACCTTCCACCCATATCCTTAACTAATTCCTCTGCCTGAAAATAAAGAATTGTACCCAGTCCCTGACCCTGATAATCAGGATGAATAGAAAATCTTTTCAAAAAATATCTTTCATCTTTTCCCTTAACCAGGCGGAGTGTTCCAGCTATAACATTATCAATTTCAATAATAAGTACAATATTTTCTTTTATATCAGTTAATAGATCATCTATATGTTCTCTTGAAGCCGGACTGCTACCATTTTTCCCATAAGAGGAAAAAGCACGCTGAACAAGATAATAAATCTCGTCAGCGTCACCTTCACGGGCAGTTCTTATATTGTAGTCTTTCTTCTTTTCTGGTAGTGACATATTTATTTCTCCTCTATTAAGATAAAAGATACTGCTATTTTAGATCACTATCTATTCATTCAGGTAATGAAAAATTAACAAACACAAATTTACAAGTTCCTGAAATAATGTTTCATTGGCTATCTCTTTTAACTTTATTGGCAACCTGAGTTGGTAATCCCCAGAGCTTAATGAATCCTTCTGCAGATTTATGATCAAAAGAATCTGCCTCATCATAAGTAGCTAGATTATATTGATACTGTGAATATGCAGATTTTCTGCTGACAACTTTAGCCTGACCCTTATATAATTTCACTTTTACATCACCTGATACCAATTTTTGAGTCTCGTCAATAAATGCATCAAATGCAGTCATTAATGGAGAATACCATAAACCCTGATACAACATCTGTGAGTACTTTTCACTGATCAGGTATTTATAATGGATTGTATCACGGTCAAGTGTTAAGTCTTCAAGATGCTGATGTGCTTCAGTAAGTATAACAGCTCCAGGAGCTTCATAAATTTCCCTTGATTTTATTCCTACCAACCTGTTTTCTACCATATCAATTCTACCTACACCATGCTTTGAACCAATTTTATTCAACTTATCTACAAGATCAACTGGTGAAAAATACTCATTATTTATTTTGACTGGAGTACCCTTATCAAAGGTAATTGTTACATATTCAGCTTCATTAGGTGCTTCCTCAGGAGATACTGTCCAGAGATATGCATCTTCTGGCGACTCATTCCATGGGTCTTCCAGTACACCACACTCAATAGCGATACCCCATAAATTACTGTCCAGACTGTAGGGACTATCTTTTGTAGCTTTAATCGGTATATTATTAGCTTTAGCATAGTCTATTTCATCGTTTCTGGTCTTAAATTCCCAAAACCTCAATGGTGCAATTATCTCCAGTTCAGGATCAAGTGCCCTGAATGAAACATCAAATCTAACCTGGTCATTTCCCTTACCTGTACATCCATGAGCAACAGCATCTGCACCGTGTTCCTGAGCTAATTCAACCATTTTCTTTGCTATTAGAGGACGGGAATAAGCGGTTGCCAGAGGATATTTTCCCTCATATAATGCTCCAGCCTTCAGTCCCTTGAAGACATATTCAGTGATAAACTCCTCTTTTAAATCATCGATAACAACCTTACTGGCTCCTGTCTGATATCCTTTATCTTCGATAACATCCCAGCTCTCAACCCCATGTTGTCCAACATTAGCACAATAGGCTATTACATCTGCACCATATTTCTCTTTCAACCATTTGATAGCAATTGATGTATCAAGTCCTCCCGAATAAGCAAGAACAATTTTGTTAATTTTTTTCTCCATAATAATATTTCCTCCTATGTTTTTTATATTATATCTTAATTATACATCCTGCAAATTTTTTAGATATTTAATTCATATTTACTATTCAGCATTAAATTAAAATATCCTTTAAAATTCCACAATAAATATTATACACTCACCAGTTTACTGGCATTCATTGTTACTTTGTTTATAATTATACATTAAGTTGAGTAAATATGCAAGAATTTTTTCGTTTTATTTTTCAAAACGATTCCTGATACTTATCTTCTAGTTTGAAGAAGAAAAAACCCCAGATCGCTAGACCTGGTGTTTTTTTAATTATCTCTCCATCGAATTTCAGGTATATGTTCATTGTATTCCTGCCTGTTTCAAAGCCATTTCCAATGCAGCATTATAACTATAGCCACAGCTTTCAACACCACTGAAATAACTACTTTTCCCTGACTTGATGACATAGCTGACCATATTAATCTTTCCAAATATCATCTACCTGGAATATTTAGATCTATCACAAATACAAGATTCAAGACCACATCAAATGAATCTTTCCCCCAGTCTCTATCATCATATTC
>JBKGXW010000047.1:0-16926 GCA_046546395.1 Halanaerobiales bacterium | reverse complement strand
TGTTAGATCAAGGTGTAGTATAGAATAATTAAATTGGTATTATATGCTTTGTTCACAAAAAGCTCAGCAGTAAAAGGTTTACTATAGTATACAGGTGTCCAGGTGTACATAAGGCCTATCTTGTGAGATAATATATTTCACTTAAATAGTAAATCCTAATATAAAGTCCTGATATTATATCTTATCAGGGCTTTTACTTGCTATTATTTATATTTATAATTAAAGTAGAGGTAAGATATTATATGCTTGCCGGTAATGACATAAAAAATAACTGACTTGAAGAAAATTGTAGATATATATGTTAAGATGCTTAAGAAAATGGAGGAGGAATGTAGAATGGAAAAAATTAAGGTTGGAATTGTTGGTTATGGAAATTTGGGTAAAGGAGTAGAGGCTGCTGTCAAGCAAAACCCGGATATCGAACTACTTGCGGTATTTACCAGGCGGCCTGCCGGTCAGCTTGAAGTAAACACTGAGAATGTCAAGGTGCTTAACGTGGATGAGGCTGTGAATTATACTGATGAAATTGATGTTCTTCTTCTCTGTGGCGGCTCAGCCACTGATCTTCCTGTTCAGGGGCCGAAGTTTGCTGAGCTATTTAATACTGTCGATAGTTTTGATACTCATGCTAAAATTCCTGAGTATTATGCTGAGATAAATAAGATTGCAGAAGCTAATGGGAATACCAGTGCTATCTGTATAGGGTGGGATCCTGGACTGTTTTCCATGAATAGAATGTTAGCAGGGGCTGTACTGCCAGAGGGAAAAGATTATACATTCTGGGGACGTGGAGTCAGTCAGGGTCATTCTGATGCTATAAGGAGAATAGAGGGTGTAAAAAATGCTATCCAATATACCATTCCGGTCAATGAGGCAATAGAGAGAGTCAGAAGTGGTCAAAACCCTGAATTGTCGACCAGGGATAAACATATTCGTGACTGCTATGTGGCCGTTGAAGAGGATGCAGATAAGGAAAAAATCGCAGAAGAAATTAAGACAATGCCAAATTATTTTGATGACTATGATACAAAGGTCAGGTTTGTTACAGAAGAAGACTTGAAAGCAGAACACTCAGAGATGCCCCATGGTGGTTTTGTTATCCGCAGTGGCAAAACTGGAAAGGACAGCAAACAGATTGTAGAGTTTTCTCTGAAGCTTGACAGCAATCCTGAATTTACTTCAAGTGTTCTGCTAGCATATGCCAGGGCTGTCTATCGGATGAATAAGGAAGGTCAGACGGGAGCCAAAACAGTATTCGATATTCCACTGGCATACCTATCTCCTAAGTCTGGTGAAGAATTGAGAAAAGAACTGCTCTAATCCCTTATTGTACTTTATTAGAAGGAAAAATCATTATTAAAATAATAATAGGGCTGCCTGAATGGTTTCAAACTATCAATGGCAGCCTTCACCCCATCCTTCTTCGCCGATTAAAGGTACAAATCTTACCGCCTCTAATTCTTCTGTTTTTATTTTGTTTTCTGATAATTTACTGATTCGGTAAAGTTGCTGGAAACGCTTGTTTTTACCAACAGGAATGATCATAATACCATCTGTACTTAATTGACTGCTTAATTCTTCAGGAACTACCGGAGCACCAGCCGAAACCAGTATTCTATCAAATGGGGCTTTTTCCTTCCAGCCCAGAGTACCATCAGCTATTTTCACTTCAATATTATCATAACCCAGTTGGTCATATCTTGAAATTGCCTGTTCTGCCAGCATTTCATGACGTTCTATAGTATACACTTTCTCACATACTCTGGAAAGGACTGCTGCAGCATATCCCGAACCAGTTCCGATTTCAAGAACGCTGGCATCCCGCTCAGGCCTGAGATCCTGAATCATTTTTGCGACAATATAAGGCTGACTGATGGTCTGTCCTGCATTGATAGGTAGTGCACTATCTTCATAGGCATAATCAAGGTATTTCTCAGTAACAAAAATATGTCTGGGGACCTCAGACATAGCCTCTAAAACTTTTTTGTCATTTATCCCCCGTCTCTTGAGCTGTTTTTTAACCATTTTTTCTCTTGATTTTTTATAATTAATAGTAAACACCTCCAGAATGATAATCTATAATAATTTAGCTATCCTTATTAATTATTATAACAAAGATAAAATAAATTATAAAATTGCCCTTTTATAGAATTAATTAAATTGTTGGTATTAGTAATAGGTTTTCAGTTTTTTTAAAATAATCTCAAGAAAACTCAATTCAGTTCTTATTTTTCGACTGGGTAGTAAGGCCGCTGTTAGAGAACAGAAGAGTAAGTTGAATTGTTCCTGTTAATATGTAAAACTTTAATCTGCTGTCATTGAGATTTTTTACAATTAATGTTATAATTATGTTTGAATAAATTTAGGCATTTTCTATGCAGTACTGGAGCTTGTTAAACGTTTATTCAGTAAATAACTAAGCGTGTTTTTTAGTGACTTTAGTATTATTACTGTAAATGTTGTGTGTTGAATTTATACACGAGGTCGTCAGGGAAAGATATTCCTGACATTTTTCAGTGACTAGAGGACTTTATGAATGGACAAAATAGCTTAAATTAATATTAAAAATAAGGGTGGTAATATGTTTAAAATTATTAAAAAATTATTTAAGGATCCGAATACAAAGGAACTGGAAAAATTACAACCATTAGTAGATGAAATAAATTTACTGGAACCTGAAATACAGAAATTAACTGATGCAGAGTTAAAAGAAAAAACAGAAGAGTTTAAAAAGAGATTTATTGATGGAGAATCACTTGATGATTTACTCCCGGAGGCTTTTGCAGTAGTTCGCGAGGCGGCTCAGCGGGCTACTAAAGAAGGATTTCGTCACTATGATGTTCAGTTGCTGGGCGGTATTGTATTACATCAGGGTAGGATTGCTGAAATGAAAACAGGGGAAGGAAAGACCCTGGCTGCAACCCTCCCTGTATATTTAAATGCTCTCTCCGGAAAAGGTGTCCACGTAATTACTGTTAATGACTACCTGGCAGAGAGAGATAGTGAATGGATGGGCCAGATTTATCGTTTTCTGGGTTTATCAGTTGGCGTAATACTGGGTGGTATGACTCCAGATCAGAGGAAAGAGGCTTACCACTGTGATATTACCTATGGTACAAATAATGAGTTTGGTTTTGATTATTTAAGGGATAATATGGCTATTAAACCTGAATCAGTAGTTCAGGGAGAGCTGTCTTATGCAATACTTGATGAGGTAGATAGTATTTTAATTGATGAAGCCAGAACTCCACTTATTATTTCCGGACCTGTACAGGAATCAACAAGGGATTATACCAAATTTAACAGGATAATACCGAAGTTAGTAAAAGACAGGGATTATGAGATGGATGAGAAGAGTAATGTGGTTCATCTTACTGAAGATGGTGCTCATCGGGTAGAAGAGATGCTTGGTGTAGATAATCTCTATGATGATGAAAATTTCCAGCTTATCCATCAGGTAAATCAAGCACTACGCGCATATACAATGATGAAAAAAGATAAAGATTATATAGTTAAAGATGGCGAAGTTAAGATTGTAGATGAGTTTACTGGTAGGGTTATGGAAGGAAGACGTTATAGTGAAGGTTTACACCAGGCTATAGAAGCCAAAGAAGGGGTTTCGGTCAATAAGGAGAGCCAGACATTTGCCAGTATTACTTATCAGAATTTCTTCAGGATGTATGATAAACTTGCTGGAATGACCGGTACTGCAGCAACAGAAGAAGAGGAATTCATGAAGATATATGGTATGGATGTAGTGGTCATACCAACAAATAAGCCGATGGTCCGTGATGATAGGTCTGATTTAATATTTGCAAATGAAGAATTTAAATTCCAGGCAGCCGTCAGGACAATTGAAGAATTATACAAAAAGGGCCAGCCTGTACTTGTCGGTACTGTAGATATAGATAAATCGGAAGATCTAAGTAGTAGATTAAAGAAAAAGGGAATTCCCCATAATGTTCTAAATGCCAAAAACCATGAAAAAGAGGCAGATATTATTAAAGATGCCGGTCAGAAAAATAGTGTTACTATAGCTACAAATATGGCGGGTAGGGGTACGGATATTGTGCTGGAAGCCGGTGTTCAGGAACTGGGAGGTTTATATGTACTTGGTACAGAACGGCATGAAAGCCGACGTATTGACAATCAGCTCAGGGGTCGTTCTGGACGTCAGGGAGATCCGGGGGTATCTCAATTTTATGTATCACTGGAGGATGACCTACTGAGACTATTTGGTTCAGACAATATCAGTGGTTTGCTAAATACTCTGGGCATGAAGGAGGGTGAACCTATTGAACACCCGATTATTACCAAGTCACTGGAACGAGCCCAGAAAAAGGTTGAGGGACGAAATTTTGAAATAAGAAAATCAATACTTCAATATGATGATATCATGAATAAACAGAGAGAGATTATTTATGATCAGCGAAAGAAGGTTCTTTTTGCTGAAGATTTAAAAGAAGATATTATGGGTATGTTTGAAAAGACAATTGAAGATATAATTAATCTATATATATCAAAAGAACTCCATCCTGACGACTGGGACCTGGAGGGACTAATAAATTATCTTGAACAGTATAATCTAACAGCTGAACTTAGTATTGAGGATCTGAAAGGCCTGGGAAGAGAAAAACTTATAGATAAACTACTTCAGGTGGGAAGAAAAACCTATCAGGATAAAGAAGATAAACTCGGTAAGGAGATGATGACAAATCTCACAAAATTTATTGCACTGCGGACCATAGATAGGAAATGGATGAGTCACCTTGATAATATGGACTCACTACGCCAGGGTATTGGGCTGCGGGCATATGGACAGCGTGATCCATTGACAGAATACAAGTTTGAATCATATGATATGTTTAATGAGATGACCAGTTCGATTCGTGAAGATATTATTATCAATCTTTTCCGTGTCCAGGTCAAGAAAGATTCTGTAGAAATGGATCCGATTGCACGACAAAATCTGCAGTATCATCAGAATCAGGATCAGATGGAGCGCAGGCAGATGACCACAAACCAGGAAAAGGGCAAAAGGCAGAAACCACAACCTGTAGTTAAGCCGGAAGAACCAGGCAGAAATGATCCCTGCCCCTGTGGAAGTGGTAAGAAATATAAAAGGTGTTGTGGACGATAGGCAGAGTTATCAATTTTTACTTGATATATCAGGGGAATTTATAGGCTTTTTCACGATCAGTAATATTTTGTATAATAAAGTATGGTGTTATAAATAATATATCAGTTGAGTAATATTATTATATAGATCAGCGAATATATGGCATCAGATAAGTTCTGAAGTGTACCATATACTGGCAAACGCGAATAGAAGTAAAAAGAAGATCACATCTATAGGAGGAAAGAGTATGGCTGTTGATAATAATTACAGAGAAAAACTGGATAATTTAAGTAAGAGAATAGATGATTTGAGTGATGCACTTTGACCTGGATAATCTAATCAAGGTTAAAGGCGAGCTTGAAAATAAGATGACCCAATCGGGGTTCTGGGGCAATCAGGAAGAAGCCCAGCGGGTTTCAAAAAAAGTAAAACAGCTTAAAGATAGAATCAAGTCTCTTCAAAACCTTAATGAGGATATTGAGGAACTGGAAGTAGTAGTTGAACTGGCAGAAGAAGAGGGTAAAAATTCTCTTCTCTGGAAAGAATACGAAGAAAATATTAATAATCTTGAGTCCAGGGTTGAAAAAATAGAATTTAAGCTAAAATTGAGTGGTAAGTATGATTCCTATAACGCTATTCTGTCCATCCATCCTGGTGCAGGCGGCACAGAGTCACAGGACTGGGCAGAAATGCTGCTGCGTATGTATACAAGATGGGCTGAGAATAACCGCTGTGAAATTACTACACTTGATTTTCTCCCCGGTGATGAAGCTGGTATCAAGAGTGTTACTCTTTTAATTGAGGGAGACTATGTCTATGGTTATCTAAAAGGAGAAAGGGGAGTCCACCGCCTTGTCAGGATTTCTCCATTTGATTCTTCAGGAAGGCGGCATACTTCATTTGCATCCGTAGATGTCATGCCTGAGATAGATGAAGAAGTTGAAGTGGATATTGATAGTAGTGACCTGAGGATAGAGACCTATCGCGCCAGTGGTGCCGGAGGCCAGCATGTCAATAAAACCGATTCTGCTGTCAGGATAACACACCTGCCTACCGGCCTGGTTGTCCAGTGTCAAAATGAGAGGTCTCAGCATAAAAACAAAAAAATGGCCATGACCATTCTGAAATCTCGACTTATAGAATTGATGGAAGAGGTTCAGGCGGAGAAGATAAATGAGTTACGGGGAGAGCATAAAGATATAGCCTGGGGCAGTCAGATACGTTCTTATGTCTTCCATCCATATAATATGATTAAAGACCACAGGACCAATATGGAAGAAGGTAATGTTAAAAAGGTTATGGACGGCTATCTTGACGATTTCATAGAGGCCTATCTCGTTTCACAACAGAGCGGCGACATGGAAAGGGAGTAATATTATTGAAAATAAGAGGTAAAGTCTGGGTAATAATAATTTTTATAACCTTTTTTTTATTGATTATTTCTCAGTTATTCTTACCGCAGATTGCTGTAAATAGATTGAGAAATGTTTTAGAAGAGGAAACAGACTCGATTGATTATCTTGATATAAGTATTACTTCTTTTCCTGCCATGGAAATACTGACAGGGAAAATAGACTATGTCTTTATAGAGTCAGATGGCCTGATGTTTGATAATTTATATCTTGATACCTTTAATGTCAGTTATAGGGATATAGTATTTAAGAAAGGTAGTTTTACAGGTGTTAATACAGACCTGGAAGTTGTTATTTCAGAGCAGTCAATAAATGATTATGTTAACTCCAGATATTCGGACTTAAAAGACTTTGATATCCAGATTACTTCTGATCAGGTTTTTTTACAGGGTTTAATCACTATTTTTGAGGCAGACTTTCAGTTAAAGTTGACTGGTAATTTTGTAATTAATGAACAGCAGGATATATATTTTGTACCCAGTGATTTTCAAATTGAAAATATCAGGATACCTGTTGAATTACTGAAATCATATATTGAAAAACTTGATTTTTCTATTAATCTAAAGGAACTTGGGATACCTCTGGATATTTCCCATATTAACTTAATGACTGGTTTTATAGTAATTAATGGCGGATATACAGGAGAAGGGCAGGTTTAATCAATGAAGAAGAAAATTATAATAGGTATTTTCATAATAGCAATTATTGCATCATCAATAGCAGTTTGGGGCAGATATAAAGCAGAAATGTCTGCTGATGGTGTAGAACTAATAATGGAATATAAAGCGCTGGCATCACTGGATGTGGAAACATTTGAATATTTAAGCGAACTAAAGGAAAATGGTCTAACAGCTGTTGCTATATACCCTGATAATATCAAGGAGATGTTGAATAGTAATAATGTCAAGCTAATTAAGGGAAATGAACTGAATAGACTTAAAACAATTACAGGAGATATAAATCCTGAACTATCTCCTTATCCCTTTGATGAAAATTCAGCTTTTTTCATCGTTAATGAGGAAAAGTATCTTGACAGGCTGCGGGTTTTTCTTTCAATCTGGGAAGAAGAATACAATATTCAATATCAAATTGAAGATGGACAAGCTGTTGTTTTTTTCCCGAAATGGCAGTCGAATTATATTAACTTAAGTCTGGGGTTTGACAATGAAGTAATCAATGTGATAAAGGAAAATGATTTAAAATTAATTCCTCGCTTTCATAATAACCCAGTTGATAATAAACTGAACTGGGAATTGATGGATGAGTTATCACCATATGCTGTTATCTTTGCGGGAGATGAAGTAAGTGGATATAATGAAGAAAATAAGATAGACTTACAGCGGACAGCAGAGTTGATGAGACAGAATTATATAGTTTTTGGAATGATTGAAGAGTTTATTGCTAAACAGGATGGTGCAGATTCATTAGCATATTATCTGGACTTTAATATATTGAGAGTACATAGTATTCAGCAGCGGGAAATGGATCTCAGGGAGAATTATACTGTTGAGAAAATAGTTGACCGTTATATAAGAGCAGTACGGGAAAGAAATGTTCGATTGCTGTATTTGAAACCATTTCTAGAAGAAAAGAATAATATAGAAGCTGAAACTGCAACCCTTAATTATGTAAATAGTTTGTCCAGCAGTCTGAAAAAAGCTGGCTATAATACTGGCTCTTTAAAAACCTTTTCCAGGTACAGGAGTCCTTTAATATTACTTCTGCTTACAGGTGCAGGGATAATTCTGGCTGGTATTGTCCTCCTTGAGGATACACTTGGTATAGAATTCAATGCTTATTTCTGGATTTTGCTTTTGCTTGGAGCTCTTTTTGAAATAGGTCTGATTGTAATAGGTAGGGAATTATTACTACGAAAGATTCTGGCACTGGGTACAACGATTGTATTTCCTTCACTGGCAATAATCAGTCAACTTCTGGCTAACAAAGAGAAAAGATGGTTAATCAGATTTTTGAAGGCTTCTTTAATTTCATTAATTGGTGCTTTATTTCTGAGTGCCTCTTTAGCCCATATAAGTTTCATCTTAAAGGTGGATCAGTTTACAGGTGTAAAAGTATCATTTTTATTACCAATATTATTTATAAGCATCTATTATTTCAGGAAATATTCTGATTCAAATGATATATCAATTCTGGATAGATTTATTATACTGCTTGAAAGAGAGATAAAAGTAAAACATCTATTATTGTTATTTCTTTTTGGTCTGGGTGGTATTATCTATATTGCGAGAACAGGAAATAATCCAATCCTACCGGTTCCTGACCTTGAATTATTGTTCAGGGACCTTCTGGAAAAAATTCTGTATATCAGGCCGAGATTTAAAGAATTTTTAATTGGCCACCCTTTCTTTATACTTAGTCTGGGATTGGAGAGTCATTTGAAAAATAAACTGGTGTACTTCCTACTGGTGATTCTGGCAGCAGTAGGTCAGATAAATATACTGAATACATTTTCACATATTCATACTCCATTCCTGGTATCTGTGACCAGAACATGCCATGGGATCTGGATTGGACTTATTATTGGTATCCTTGCACTGCTGCTGACTCGCTACCTACTGTCAATCTGGAAGAGAAAGAGGGATAATCACTATGCATAAGCTTCTTATATCGGGTTACTATGGATTTGATAATAATGGTGATGAGGCTATTTTGATGTCTATAATTGCTGCTCTGAAGTGTATGAATGAGGGTATAAAGATAACAGCGCTTTCTGCTAACCCCCGGGTGACTGCTGATAGGTATAATATTGAGTCAGTAAATCGAAATAAGTTCTCTTCTATTATAAAGGAGATAAAAAAAAGCGACCTTTTTGTCAGTGGTGGTGGCAGCCTTCTGCAGGATGTAACTGGTTGGAAGAGTGTGCCGTATTATCTGGGGCAGGTTCTACTTGCACAGATGATGGGCAAAAAGACGGTCTTTTATGCTCAGGGAATAGGTCCTGTAAAAAACAAGGCCTATCGCTGGTTAATTAAGAAAGTTATGGGCAGGGCAGATTATATCTCCGTCCGGGATAAACAATCAAAGAGATTATTGGCTGATTGGGGTGTAGAAGAAGAGAAAATAAAACTGGCTGTTGACCCTGTATTTGTATTAAGAAATATAGCTGAAGATTATACTAATAGCAAGGAGAAAGATGATACTGCCAGAGGTAGAAATAATGAACAGATAATAAAAAGAGACAATGGACTGGAAAATACAGATGAAAGACCTCTGATAGGGGTTTCAGTTCGGCCCTGGAGAGGAAGTATTTATCTGAAGAACTTTGCTACTGCCCTAAGTAAATTTGCATCTACAATAAATGCAGATCTGGCGATTATTCCTTTTCATCTGGAAGAGGACCAGCAAATAAGTAATCGCTTAAAAGATATGGTGTTATCTGAGTGGGAGGATAGCGGCTACCAGGCTTATATAGAGATATGTGAAGCAGATAATCCAATTAAGATAATGAATATATATGAAGAACTGGATTTCTTGTTGGGAGTTCGTCTACATTCTCTAATATTTGCTGTGGTAAAAAATGTACCCTTTGTTGCGGTTGAATATGACCCCAAAGTCGCCGGATTCCTGCAAATGATAGGTATAAATTCCAGTGTCGAGATTGAGGATCTGGATACTGGAGAGCTAAATAGAATCTGCCAGTCTATCTGGTCTAATCGCAAGAAGTTTGCAAGTATTCTCAAGCAGCAGGGAATTCTCCTTGGTAGGATTGCATTGGAAAACGCTCTTGAGTTAAAAAAATTAATATAAGATTGTGCGGAGGAAATCATGAGTGACTACATAAGGATACTGGGTATCAAGATTAATAAAGTAGATATGGGACAGGCTATTAGTGAAGTTGAAAGATATATAAGATCTGATGGGAAAAAATATATAGTTACTGCAAATTCCGAGATGCTGGTGATGGCCCAGGAAGATAAGGATCTGGCCCGAATAATTAATAAGTCGGATCTTAGTGTTGCAGATGGTGCTGGTGTAGTACTGGCATCGAAATTATCCAGAAATTCTGAAGAAAAGTTACCAGAAAGAGTTGCTGGTTTTGATATTTTACAGAATTTATTGAAATTATCCAGTGAAAAAAGGTATTCTATCTATTTATTGGGAAGTAAACCGGGTATAATAGATATAGCAGCAGAAAAAATACGTGGGATATATCCAGAAATAAAGATTGTGGGAAAACACCATGGCTATCTGGATAATCTTAATAGGGAAGAGCTTATCAAAAAAATAAATTCGCTTGAGCCAGATATTTTATTTGTAGGAATGGGTGTACCATTACAGGAGAAATTTATTTATAGCAATCTCGACCGCCTTAAGGTTAAAGTAGCTATGGTTGTAGGAGGTTCATTTGATGTTATGGCCGGTCAGATGAAAAGGGCTCCCCTCTGGATGCAGAATTTAAACCTGGAGTGGTTGTATAGATTAATCCAGGAACCCAGTAGAGCTGGCAGGATGATGGCGCTACCCCGATTTGCCTATCTGGTTATAAAGGATAAATTCCTGGGAGATAAGACTTAGTAGAGAACAATAAAGGCCGGTGTTAATATGAATAATCGTAAAAGGATTATAGTTGACTATCTCGGAATTACAATTGGTGCAGCATTACTGGCCCTTTCTTTATCGGTGTTTTTAATACCGAATAAAATTGCAGCAGGCGGCCTAAGTGGACTGGCAACAATTATATATTACTGGACCGGACTCCCGGTAGGTACTATGACATTATTGATGAATATACCCTTATTTATTGCTGGTGTAAAATTTCTGGGGCGTTCTTTCGGTCCGAGAACAATTTACGGGATGGTGGTATTTTCTATTCTTATTGATATATTACAGCCCTTTGTTCCGGTATTGACAGAAGATCTCCTGCTGGCAAGTATATATGGTGGTGTCGTAGGAGGACTGGGTCTGGGGATTGTATTCCTCTCGAGGGGTACTACTGGTGGGACTGATATGATAGCGAGGTTAATTAATCATTTTACTGGATTAAGCATGGGACAGGGACTCCTGCTTGCAGATGGCTTTGTGGTAGTATTAGCGGGAATATTTTTCAATGCGGAGGTTGCTTTATATGCGGCCATTACTATTTTTATCAATAGTAAAACAGTAGACCTTGTTCAAGAAGGTATCGATTACAAAAAGGCAGCTGTTATTATATCGGCGGAATCGGAAGAGATAAAACAGAAGATCATGGCAGGGTTAGACCGTGGAGTTACAGTTATAAAGGGAGAAGGAGGTTTTACCGGTCAGGATAAAAATATGCTCTATTGTGTAATAAACAGGACAGAATTAAGTAAACTTAAGAAAATAGTTTATGATCTGGATAACGATGCTTTTGTGATAATTTCCAATGTTCATGAGGTTCTGGGTGAAGGTTTTAAATTGTATAAGTGATAAAGAACAATAATTATTTAAAGGAATAATACCCCATAGGTAGTTTAATTTACCTATGGTTTTTTTTATAGACAGGCCCCTTTTTATATATACTATTATTAAGGGGGAAAAAAGAATGATTATTTTTAATAATGTCAGTAAAGATAATGTAGAAAAACTATCCCTATATATTGATGCTGGTGAAATGGTCTGTATAAATGATAATGATAGAGAAAAACTCAGGACAGTATTTAAACTTTTAAATGGCACAGAAAAGGTAGAGGACGGAATAATCAGGTATTTTGATAAAGGGAGTTACAGTAATATTCCTGCAAAAAATTTAATGGGATTTGTATTTAATGAAGATATTCTTATTCCTGAGAGAACAATAAAGGAAAATATTAAGTACATCATGAGGATAAAAGAACTGGATATGTCCTGTCTGGAAATACGTCTGAAGAGGATAGCAGAAATAGTCGACATAAAAAATGAAATAAACAAAAAACCCGGTGAATTGCTGACTCATCAGCTTATGCGGGCCAATATTGCCCAGGCAATTATCAACTACCCGCCTGTACTGGTACTGGAGGATCCATTAATCGGGCTAGATGAGATAAATTCCCAGGGGATTATACATCTGTTAAAGAGGTTAAATAAATTCTCTATGACAATTGTATTACTTAATAGTAAGAAAGATTTAGTACTAGGCAATGAAGTCAGAATAGTCAGCATGAATGATACACAATCTGATAGAAGAAAGGATTATTATGCATAAAAATTTTATTTTTAATCTTCAGGAATCTATCAGGAATGTAGGTTTCCTACCAAAACATAGTATTACTTTCTGTCTGTTGTTATTCTTAAATTACTTTATCTTTATAATACTTTTTCTTGCATATATTAATTTGAAGTATCTGAAAGAAGTGGTTACTAATGAAGGAATTCCTTATTTACTCAACTATTTTATGTTTAACTCACTGGACCAGATAGATATAGTAATACTACTTCTTGTCCTGATGATTGTAGTTTTTTTACTGATTAATATATATACAAATAAAACCTATATTAAGAAATATTATGAGCTTAATAAGCATGAAATGAAGTTGCTTCTTATGCTTCAGGGAAAAAAGAATCTGGTCAGAACATCTATTATATATACCGGACTTTTTATCAATCTTTTGCCTATTATCTTTTTAATAAACTGGGTTAAAGTACCGTATAAACGTATGTTTAATTTACTAAATGAAAAAAGCAGCTCAGCTATAAGTTTGCTTGAATATAATTGTTTTGATACCTCGCTTTTGATTTTATTACTGACTACTACTGTAGTGATAGTAATCTCTATAAATCATTACCTTTACTGGAAACTTAAAAAAAGGTAAAATGGTAATTTTTAAATTAAAAAAAAGTATGATTAATGCAGGAAAGGACAGTATTTTATAGAATATTTTAAAGAGCAGCCAAAAAGAACGCAAAGAATTATGTAAACTGAAGTAAACAGAAAAAATGCATATTTAGAAGAATATAGTAGAAGGCAGGGGTAGAGAAGTATAGAAAAATAGGATAGGTGGTTATTTATGAAAAGAAATAGTAAGTTAACAGTTGTTATATTAATAGTTTCTCTGTTTTTATCTTTACCGATATTAGCAGGAGAAGGCGACGAATCTGACTCTCAGGCGGTTTTCGATACATTTAATGAGGTTCTCGCTTATATACTAAATTATCATGTTGATGAAAATGAGATTGATGAACTTATAAGGGGAGCTATGGATGGCATGGCCGATACCATTGATCCATATTCTGAATATATGACTTCTGACGAATACAAAGAAATGCAGGTTGAGTATGAAGGTCATTTTGGAGGGATTGGTATCGTAATCACACCAGATCTTACTATAGTATCACCGATAAAGGGCACCCCAGGAGAAAGAGTTGGTTTGCAGTCAGGTGATAATATTATTGCAATTGAAGGAGAACCTACTGAGGATATGAGCCAGAAAGAGGCTGTAGATCTTATGAGAGGTGAACCGGGTACTGAAGTTAACATAACAATTCAAAGGGAGGGTGTAGATGAACCCCTCAAGTTTAAGATCATAAGAGAAGATGTTGAGATTCCTTATGTTGAATGGGAAATGAAAACTGATAAAGTTGGTTATATAAATATTGTCCAGTTTATTCAGGGAGTGGGAAGTAAGGTCAGTACAGCAATCAGTGAACTTGAAGAACAGGGGGCAGAAGCCCTGCTTCTCGACCTGAGAACAAATCCTGGAGGTCTACTGGATGAAGCAATATCGGTTTCCAGCAGTTTCCTTGACGAAGGGACTGTTGTCTCTGTGAAATATAGAGTTGGTAGTGATGATATCTATAATGTAGAAAAAGATATCTATACTACAGACCTGCCTCTAGTAGTGTTGATTAACCAGGGTAGTGCCAGCGCTTCTGAAATAGTAGCAGGTGCTGTGAAAGACAATCACCGTGGTATTCTGTTTGGAAAGAAAACATTTGGCAAAGGTACAGTACAGTCTTTATTCCCACTGAATGACGGTTCAGCATTAAAACTAACTACCGGTAAATATTATACACCTTCTGGCAACTTTATACATGAAAAGGGTATTAAACCTGATGTTGAGGTGGAATATAATCCTGATTATGAAGGTGAAAACGACAATCAGTTAGATGCAGCATTACAGTATATCCAGGACAATTTTTTTGAAGCTGAAATAGAACCTGCTGCTTAATACAATATCGGCTGAGATAATTAAAGCTTAGAAGATCTGAGAAAAGACCATATTTCACAGTTAAGTAAAATAAAAAGTAAAAAAATACACAGAAAAAGCACAGGACAAAAGTACTAAAATAAGAAAAACATATGACAAAACCCGGGTTTATGTGAGTCCGGGTTTTGTCATATGTTGACTTAAAAAAGAAATATATAGAATGAATTAAAATATATATAAGATAAATTAAATAAATATAAAAATGCTAAAGATTGATAAGAATTAATAGATATTATATAATTGTTACAAAGATATTCCATTGGATATATATATTTCTTCAAAAATATAATGTTCTTACTAATATCTTTAAAACCTCCAAAACAAGTTATGTTTGTTAAGTTATAGTTATTATTTATGTTCTGGTAAATATTTATCTACAATATAAAAAAACCAGGGATGAGTTGATATTAACTGTGCAAAGATGCTCAGGGCACTGGCAGTAACTAGGTTTAAGTTTATTTGGAATGAGACTTGATATTACGGCAAGAGGAGTCCAGATAATTAGTACGAGCCTGGCTAGTTTGTCTATGTCTTTAAAAAGTGAAATATATGAGATAAGGTGAAGATTTATCTCATATTTCTCTACTTTTTTATTTAAGATATAAAATTTGAGTATTTTAGAGGAATTTTGTGATATTTGTTGAATAAGATATTGAAATAATAGAAACAAAACCGGTTTCCAAAAATACCAATAATTATTTGGATATATCAAAATTTGCTAGCGGGGGCTAATTATGGAGGCAGTGTCAGCTCAAATTATTATATTTTCACTTGTGCAGAATTTCCTGCTAATTTTTCTTATCTATAGTTTGTTATCTCTGGATATACGGAGTAAGAAATTCTACATATTTATAATAGTTCTTTCTGTTGTGCAGGTACTGATACGTAGTTTGCCTGTTACTTCCATTGTTTTAACTTTTCTATCCATATTACTTTATGTAATATACTTAAAGATTAGTTATGATATATCTTTGTTCTCGATTAGTATTGCTGTAGGAATTGCTTCTTTTGTGTATTTGATAGTTGAGCCAGTTACAGTGATCTTATTGGTGAACTTATTAAATATAGGCATGCAGGCTGCCTTCTCGAATACTGTGTTCAGGAGATCGATACTGGTTATTATAGCGTTTTTGATGTTATTAATTACCTGGATTGTTAGACGCTATAAACTGGAAATACCAAAACATATTGGCGTTGATAGGTTTAAAGACCTGCAGTTAATTGCTGATGAGGACATAGATCTGAACAGAGAAAAGAAAGTTGCTCATACTTTTTATGTAGTTTTATTATTTTTAATAATACAGGGTTTTTTTATTAATGCCTATATCTGGGGGGATAAATTAAATGATATCATTGGAGTAAATTCATTTTTTACATCTCCTTTATTTATTAATTCTTCAATTATTATATTTAATACTATCCTTTTCTTTTTAGTACACTATCTGATTACTGTATTGCGAATGGAAAGAGATGATATAGTTAAGAGGATCAAGGAGAAGAATGCCCTCAGACTGGACTGGGAGAAACGTACTCAGATGCATGATAGAAACCACCATTTAAGTATGTTGTATATATTAATTCAACTTAATAAAATAGATAAAGCAAAGGAATATTTAAAAGGAATGGTTGGAGAAATTCAGACTGTAGATGCTATTGTTAAGTCCGGCAACCAGGCTTTAAATGCCCTGATAATAAGCAAAATATCAATGGGAAAAAAAGCTGGTGTAACTATAGAAATTACCGTTAATAATACATTAAAGCCAATGAATATACGTGAATGGGATTTGAATAGAATAATTGGCAATCTGCTGGACAATGCCATTGAAGCCGTTGAGAAGATTGATGGTTACGGAAAGGTAGAACTTATTATTGATTCAGAAGATACATATAATATTATTGAAGTTAAGACATGTGGTGTGGTTATCTCAGAGGATATTAAAGCACATATTTTTGATAAGGGATATACAAGTAAAGAAGAATGTGGACATGGTCTGGGATTAGCTATATGTAAAGACCTTATAGAAGATTATCATGGTGATATAAAAATAAAGACTGATGATGACAGTGTTTACACTTCCTTCCAGACTGTACTGCCAGTTAAACAACCGTGTTAAGAAAATATAACACAACTTGCTTATAAGATAAACGCGGTTAGTTAATCCTATTAGTGCTCCTATCCCACATGTATAACTCTGGAGCAGTCATGTATAGCTATGAGCAGTCATGTATA
>JBKGXW010000046.1:0-17167 GCA_046546395.1 Halanaerobiales bacterium | reverse complement strand
TGAGGAAACCGCTGACGTGTTGATAATGGTTGAGCAGATTATGTTAATGACAGATCGGGAGGAAATTGAGCGAATTAAGGCCGAAAAGATTAAGCGACTGGAGAAAAGATTGGAGGGAGAAGCAGATATTTAACTTTATAAAGAAATTATTTAAGAAACCAAAGAAAAAGGTTGATGTAATATACTATCAATGTGATTGTAAGCATAATGAGAAATGTCATATACTTAGGCAAACCTGTAGAATGAGATATAACCAGTTTGAATGTCCGTTTAAGCCCCTAATAGATAAATCTGAGGCAAAAAGCAATCTATATATTGGAGGATATGAAAATAGCATTAAAGCTGTTGGCAGAGAAAATATAGTATTTAATGGAGAGGGTGAATAATCGTGCATTATGTATTTACTCAGAGGTTTAATGGTATATCAATCCCGTTTTACGAAAGTAGATTGTTCAGCGGCGAATATATTGGCGAACCAACGCTATATATTAAGAGGTCTGATATGGGACGAGCATTAGGTTATTCTTGCCCTGTGCGGTCAACATCAAAATTACATAGTATGCATAAGGACCAGCTGGATAAGTATTCTGTCAAGACTGCTGTACCAGATGGCCGTAATATAACGGGCAGACTAGAAACTGTAATGTATGACGCTGTATCAGTTAATATATACTGTAATATATCAAAGCAGCCATTGGCCCAGGAGTTCTGTGAGTGGGTGACAAAATGGCTATAATAAGAGGCAGCAGACAATCAGGAAAAACTTTGCAGCTGCTGAAACAATGTGCTGATGATAACTGTACTATGATATGCTATAGCGCTGAGACTAAGAAGTATATATCTGATCTGGCTGATAAGATGGGGGTAGAGGTTGATGTTATAGTGACAAAAGAAAAGCCCACGGGAAATTAATCCTGTGGGTTTAGTGATTTTGTTTCAATATCAGTTTTGCTGATGGCCTCCTGTAGCTGCTTGTTTGTTATATTGCCTCTGCTGAATTCCAGCATTAAGTAATTAGTTATTGAGTATAACTGTTCTTTTTCTTTGATACCAGGTAAGTTAAAATATGCTTCAACCGTTTTCTCTCCTGGTTTCTTAGCGCCTGACAATAACCTGCTCATGTGAGCCTCTGAGATATTCATTAATGAGGCCAGCTGCTTCTGATTGATATTATTATCTTTCATGTATTGCTTTAGTTTTTTTATCATGTTATCTCCACCCTTCTTTTAGATCTTCGATTCTGGTCCTTGCTGCTGTATAATCTCTGTAATTATCCCAATCCTCGTTGCAATTATAGACTACAAAGGCGTGTTCGCTGTCAGGTATAGATTTTATTATGCCTTTTTCCTGCTTATATGGCGTTATATAGGTTACTTTTTCACCAGGTTTCATAATATCAACTCCTTATAGTTTTTCCCGCTACCTAGCAGGTTGAGCGGAAACCGGAAATTAATCCGGCTATCCGGGATTCTCGGATATCTCCCTAGCCCTGCATTATTATATTTCTTGACTTATCGTTCAATTCCTGCATAAGCATTAATCAATATTTCCTGATGCTCCTCAGGTATTTCATTATCTCTCAATTTATCCTCAAGTTTGACAACCGGGCAATCGTGAGGGTCGCATAATTGACTATTGATCGGACAATAATAACTCTTTCTGCTGCACATAATCTCTTACCTCCTTTCTAATAGATAACCTATGATACCGACAACTGTGAGCCAGGATAGGACCGGAAGCACTACCTTAAGCAATGCCTCCGGGATAGTATAGATTCCTAGCATGATAATTCCTGTTCTAATGCTCCAGCTGCGCAAGTAATTACATTGATTAATTCTTTTCGTGATAACTTACTTGATTTTGCTAATTCTCTGAGCCTAGAATCTTCCAGCATATCATATGTTTCTTTGATATTCTGTTCATTTATCATTTTCTTTTCTAGCCTTCTGCGCTCTGTATTTTGTCTAATTGCTTCATGTCTGAGCCAGTTGACCATTTCCCTTAACTGTTCTTCCTTTGCCTTTGCTATCTCTGTAGCTGTAGGTAATTCCATGATATCAACTCCCATAATATATTAGGTGTTACCACCTTGAGCGGAAGGCCCTTGACGGGCCCGCCTGGACTTCTCAGGCCTCTTTCCCTAGCGGTGGTTATAAAACTTTGAACATTCATCTAACCAGTTATTATAATCCTGTTGGTTGTCAAATACCTTCATTGTCAGATCACCTTCGCAATATGTGAATATAGCCTTTGATTCATCATGTTTATATATTGTTCTGAATGGTTCGTCGCTCCAGTTTTCAACGTGTTCCCAGCCTGTTACTTCTAATAACTTTCTTAGCTTTGGGTCAAGATATAACATTGTTTCATCTTCACGCCTTCCAATATACTTCCTGTGATTATTTTCTGGATCTACTCTGAACATACTTAGTGCAACGTTTTCAACTGCGATATCTTCTTTCTCTGCTATTTTGTGGAATTGCCTCATGCTTTCAGTTACCTTATATTCGCTGTCTGTGTGATTGAAATATGTTTCTGTCATACTTAACACACTCCCTTAATATTATTTTTGTACCAATCTCTTAATATTGTTCTTTCTCTCCTGAGGTCCTTCATGGTCCTACACTTGTCATTATTAATAAGGATTGATTTCTTTTTGCTCACGTTCTTCAGCTCCCTTTCAATTTGTAATTTTGTATCAACCCCGTATTGAGGTTAATACCATTATATCACTCTTGTCCTGTAGGTCAATAGGAATAAAGTCCTAAAAATATCAATTACAGAGATATTATACGGTAATAACTCTCAAATACTCTGTTTTTCTTAGTTTTTCATATTTTCTATATGAGGTTATCATACTTTGACAAAATGAGGAATTGGAGATATAATGTAATTAATCCTCGTTTCCTTTCAATATATTAATGTTGTTGGCTCAGGTTCTGCAGTGCTGTACAAAGTATAGTAATGTTTTTATCTGGGCCTATTTTTTTGTGATTATCGGATCAGGAGCAATTTAATGATATTATTCCAGGGCAAATATAAAAATCTATCAGTCAAAGCTAAGTGGTTATATATAACATTATTGTATTTACGTAAGAGATATAAGAGTAATACATTTTACAGATCTAATGAGGACCTGGCAGATGATAGCAGCTTATCATTATCCAGTCTTAAGAGAGCAAAGAGGGAGCTGCAGCAGACTGACTTGATTAAGATAAGATTAATTGATCTACCTGCTGCAGAAGGATACAATGATAAGATAACAGAGTACACTATTTTTTTAGATACCTGAGGTTCAAATTGAACCACTAAGTATTTATTATTATTTATTATTTATTATATATATTTATATTTATATTACTAATATATAGTTTATACAAATAGGAGCTGAAAAAATATTATGGCTAGACCTGTAAAGTATACTCCTGAAGAATTAAGTAATGCTATAGATGAATATTGGAAAGATAGAATTAATCCTGATAATAAGATTAATTTTGTTTCTATTGTTGACTTATGTAATTATCTCGAAATTGACCGTCAAACTTTCTATAATTATAAAAATAAGCCTAGTTACTCGACAGCGATAAAAAAGGCAGAAAGTCGGATTATCTCCATCTGGGAGCAGCAGCTGATGTTACCTGGCCGCAATACTACCGGTGCTATCTTCTATTTAAAGAATTATGGCGGTATGGCCGACAAGGTAGAGCATAGACACAGCGGGCAGATAGAGCATAAGCATTCTGCAAGGCTGGAGGACCTGCCAGACAATCAGCTGCAGAAACTATCTGAGGCCCTGGAATTGATAGAGCAGCAGGATAATACGATAGATATAACCCCAGAAAATGATAATTCCCCTGAAAATGAAGAAAAACAGGACCAATCATAATAATTTTGTTCTATTGAAAGTGCTATAATGCTTGATATATCAGTAATCTTTATAGGAATATACATAAAATCTAAGTTTTACGAAGTTTTTCAATTACTATTCTGATCACTATAAGGGGCGGGGGAGGGGTGTCAGGGGTAGGGGGTATGGTACCACTATATTATATACCTCCTCTCCCTCAATATATTTTTTCTAAAAGCGTTAAAAATAATATAAAATTCTTATAAAAGGGTTATCTCAAATATAAAATAATATTAAATAGCTTTAAAAGGGCTTAATTTACGTTTTAAGAGGTTTGTATGCTTAGTAATGGTTTTATACCTTGATATATGTTTGCTCTTAAATTTGCCCTATTTCTGGGACGCGTATGTATAAATTCTTACGATATGTGATTGTAATATGTGTTCGAAGTGTGAAAATATATAAAAATATGCTTTAAAAGGGGTGAGGAAGATAATATATGTGTTGCTGTTGTTAATTTTGTTTTTATTATGGAGGATAGAATATAAGCCTTACTGGGTCAGCGCTTATAAATATAGCAGAATGGAGAAGGGTAATTATTTTTATCCCAAAGAAAATGTAAAATACAAGGTCATTGATAAGGGTTATGCAAAAGCAGTTAAGGTCAGAAGATGCTATCCGTGGGAGAGGTGATAACAATACCAATATTAATCACTATTATTATTCTGACTATGATAATTATATTTATTAAGGGATTAATCAAGCAATATCAGCACGAAGAAGTTTGGTTAAGCGTTGCAAGTATAGATAGTTTCTTAAGAAAAACAGATTATTGTTTGATTGATGGTAGGAAATATAAGATTTTAGAGCGTGATTATCCTGAATCTAGAATTAAGATTAGAAAATGTTACCCATGGGAAGGTAGGGATAATTAATGGCCAAAACTGAGGTTGAAGTATTAGAAGAACACCTGGAGAAGTTGATAGAGGCTAGAGATAATCTTAGAATTGCTAATAAGATTACTGACAATACTGTGAAAGAATTGGTGGATATTAGCGGAGAAATTAGAAAGACTGTTGATTTGTTGTATGGTCTGGCTAAATTATAGGGAGGATTGATTAAATGAATATTACTGATCTGGAAAACAGGTTTAAGTATCATAGCCCAAAAGAAGGGCAACCGGAGAAATATTCTAAGATTCGCAGTGAAGCTAAAGGGTTAGCACATTTGATTAATAAAACCTGCCCTGATAGCAGAGAAAAATCACTTGCTATTACTAAGCTGGAAGAAGTTGTTATGTGGGCCAATGCTAGTATTGCAAGAAATGAGTGAGTAAATGAGTAAACTAAATGGAATCTGGAGATTTGACTATAGTAAAACTCAGGGTGAGGAAAATGGAGACAGGCATACTTTTGTTGAAATTGACGGGGAAATGAAAGAGTTTACTGAGTGTTGTCATATTGCCCATACTCAAAAGAGGGATTATGTACCACATAAAGAGAGATATGAGGATAGTGTATTTCTAGGCGGTATCAATAATCCCACTATTAAAAGGGGTTGTTTGCTTAATGTTCAAAAAAGCGAAGATTAAACGTTGTATAGATTGTCCGGTTTGTGTTGATGTAGGGCTTGGTGCTACTGCTGATTATAAGTGTAATTATGGCAATAAGGTTAAGGACATTGATAATGCTTTTATTATTCAAGATTGGTGTCCTCTGGAGGATTGGGAAGAATGATACATGATGAAGTATTAAAAAAAAGTATGTTAGATAACTACAATTCTCCGTTTATTAAATATATGACTGGAGAAATAACTCTTGACGAATGTATAGGGGTTCAAGAAGGCATTAAGAAAGCCGAGAAAGAGTGTAAGAGAATTGGTATAGGTCATACAATGGATACTTTGAGGTATGGATTAAGAGGCTATAATGCTGATGCTGTTATTCTTGATGAATCAAGCTATAAGCCGCCATCTGTCAAGGGAGTTGTCGAAAGTAAAGTTATGGAGTTAAGACCTGATGATGATTTTGTGAAATCGGTTAAAGAAAGAGATAGACGTTTAATTAATGACATTATAAATTTTGTGAATATACCCAAAGAATATCTTAAGGAGAGTGAAAAATTAATGGAAGATAGTAAAATGTGGAGTATGTATGATGTGATTATTGTTGACAAAGAAAGCAAAGAAATACTGAGAAATGAATCTGTTGTTGCTAAGAATAGGGACATGGCCCTGGGTAAAGCTGGTTACCATGACATTCTGGAGGGTAAAGATTTTGATAGCACTAAGCTAGTTGTCAAGGTAGCGCATATTACTGATATTAAACCTGTTGAAGATGACGAGCATTAATATTTAACTTCTGGTGTAACAAATAATCTATTAGGGGTGATAATATGGCTGCTTTATCAATAGAGGACCTACAGAAGAAAAGAGAGCAATTTAAAGAGCAGTATGGCATTGATATAGCCACTGAAGAAGGCAGATTATTACTTAAGAATGAGGCGTACAGAAGAAATACAGCTAAGTTTATTGATGATCTGGTTAAAATAGAGGATAGAGATAGTCCAGGGATTGTCATAGATTTTAATTTATGGCCTGCTCAAAAGAAATCATTAAAGTTATTTGAAGATGAAAGGTTTGTTATTGTTCTTAAAACCCGTCAGATAGGTTTTTCCTGGTTGGCCCTTGCATACGGGGTACATAACTGTATTTATAAACCCGGTTATAGTGCTAATGTTATTGCTCAGACAGAGGAAAACTCCAAAGAATTAATCAGACGTGTTGACTTTATATTGAGACATTTACCTAACTGGTTAATAGTAAGCGAAGATGCAGAAGAAGAAGAAAAGCAGGAGAATATTACTGGGCTTATTTTTAAAACTCATACCTTGAAGATAGTAATAAACAGGCCAGATGGAGAACCTTCTGTATTTAAAGGATTTACTTCTTCCGCTAGTTCTGCTCATGGTTTTACTGCTAACTTGATAATACTTGATGAATGGGCCAGACACCCAGAGGCAGAAGATATATGGGAAGCTGCTTATCCTACTATAAACAGACCTACAGGCGGTCAAGTTATTGGTATTAGTACAGGTATTAAAAATACTTTCTTTGATGATATGTGGCAGGGAGCAGATTGGGAGTTTGGGGCAGAGAAAGGGGCAGGTAGTAACCTGTTTACTGGTATATTCCTTCCCTGGAGTGCTGATCCTAGACGTACTATTGAATGGTATGAGGAAACAAAAAGAAATATGCCCAATAAGTACAGAAGTCAGTACCCTGCAACTCCTTCAGATGCTTTTTCAGTTGGTAAAGGTGCATTTTTTACTGAATGGGATAGCAATATACACGTTCCGTATGGTAAAGAATGGTACCCTCCTTATTCATGGAGAATAGTTGGTGCTTATGATGGAGGATATAATCGGGCCTCTTTTGGTTGGTATGCTATTTCTCCTGATGGTTGGGTCATTCGCTATAGAGAATATTATCCTTCACACATCATTGACCCCGAGCAAGCAGAAGATATAAGAATGCTATCTAAAGATCCTGATGGAGTACCTGAACAGTTCGATTATATTGTTGGAGATACCAGTTGTTGGGCTAAAAATAAAGATTCTGGGAAATCTACAGTTGAGATTATGGAAGAACACGGCATTAGGCCATGGCGACAGGCCGATAAAGACAGGATTATGGGCTGGAGAAGGGTTCATGAGTTTTTAACTCCTATCCAGGACGAGCAGAAAAATGTCATAGTAGATAGAAATGGTGACCCACTTGCTAAATTGAGATTTACTGCTTCATGTAGTAATTTTATTAGAATTGTTTCTGGAATTGTAGTACACCCAAATAAACCTGATGATATAGATAATGGGCAGGAGGACCATGTTCTTGATGAAGTTAGATATTTCTGTATGTCAAGACCTAAACCTAAGTTAAGCAGAGAGCAAAGAGAAAATAATCGCAAAGAAAGACAAAAAAGAATTAATCCCCGGTCGAGTGTAACCGGGTATTAAGGATAATATTTGCATTTTCTATAAAAACGTGGTATCCTTATATTGTAGAGTGTAATTAATCACGATATGAGGATAAAGGGGTGGTTAATTGCAATCTATAAATTGCCAAAAATGCGGTAAAAGATTATTTGATGGCGAAATTGATACAGGAGAAGTAGAGATAATCTGCCCTAAATGTGGATCTAAAAATAGACTAAGAGCGGTATTAAAACCATTTGTAACTATAACACTGTTAGAAAAGGAGCAGAACCGCTAGACGGTCAGTCTCTTACAAATAAATAACAAGCACGAGGCTCAAGAAGTCCGTTTCTGAGAGAAATCTTAGAGATGGGCTTCTTTTACTTTTAAGGAGGGTTAAATATGGCTATGAATCAACCACCAGCAGGTGGCGCGGCAGGACCAGGACAGGGTATGCAGCAAGGACCAGGAAATCAACAGTCCCAGGAAATACAACAATTAAGACAGATGGACCATGAGCAGTTAGTAATGTTAGCTTATCAATTGCTCACAAGAGTAAAGCAGTTGCAAAGTGCATTACAGCAAACACAGGGAGGCTCACCGGGAGGTCAACCACAGGGTCAACCGCCACAGGGTCAACCACCTATGAGGTAGGTGATTATCAATGCTGGTAAAAAGAGAATCAAGTTTACAGATGGACGAAAAGGATAAATTTCAGGAGCAAATATCTCTTTTTGAGTATTTTGACGGTTACCGTTCTCAATGGGATCTGAAGGCCGTTGAGTGGTATAAATTGCTTGTTGGATATAAAGAGGAATTAGATAAAGATGATAGTCGCTCTAATCTTCATATACCGAGAACTTATCAGATTGTCGATACTATACGGGCAAGAATGGTAATGGCTCTGTTTAAAAATTATCCGTATATTGAGTATGTCCCTCAACCAACCCAGATGAAAAGATTCCCGTTGCAGGTAGCAGAGGAAAAGGCTCAAATAGCTTCTGCATTAACTAATGAGCAGTTGAGAAAGAACAATATAGTTGCAAAGTATTATGACTATGTTACTTCTTTACTCACTTTCCCGGCAGGAATAATGGGAGTTGGATGGAGATATGAGGAAGATATTCTTAAAAAGCGTGTTCCTGTACCGGAAATATTAAGAGGACCATACGGGCCTTATTATACTGGTAACTTCGTTCATGAAATAAGAGAAAGCAGAGAAGCCATCTGGGACGATAACGAAATTGTAAATATAGATTACTTTGATTTTTGGCCTGATCCAAAAGGTCATGATTTAGATAGTTGCCGGGGAGTATTTCAAAGAGAATTTGTAACCTATGAATCTTTGAAAAACAGATTACAACTCCTTGCTCAACTTGGAGAAGGAATAATTTATCTCCAGGATAAGGAAGAACTCAAAGCATTGCAGGGCCAGGCGTTGGAAAGAGGCAGAGAGGAAAGATTGTCAGCAGTTGGTTTGACTGGCGAATCTGGACTTGATGTATTTTCTAGTCTTGGCAAAGATGAAATAAATAAAAATTCAGAGTTTGAATTACTTCACTATTGGGAGGATAACAGGCATTGTATTACTGTTAATCGCCAGAAAGTTGTATATGATGGTCCTTCCCCATACTGGAGGCATAGAAAAAAACCTTTTATAGCAGCAAGTTATGACAGGTTACCAAATGAGTTTTATGGATTGTCAGCAGTACAAATTATATCTGATCTACAGCATGAAGAAAATACTATACATAATCAGCGTACCGATAATGTTAATTTTATACTCAACAAAATGTGGAAGGTAAGACGTGGTGCTGATATAGATGAATCAGAATTAGTATCAAGGCCTCACGGTGTTGTTCATGTAGATAGGCTAGAAGATGTTGACGAATTTAGAATGACTGATGTTGCAGCTTCTAGTTTTAATACACAGAATATTATATCAACCGTGATGGAAAATGCCCTTGCGACACCTCCAGTCATGCAAGGTGCACCTTCAAGGGGAGATCAAACAGCTACTGAAACATTGAAGCAGACAAACAATGCAGGTATGCGGTTTGATGTTAAGTTGACATTGTTTAAAGATATGGGACTTCACAGGCTTTTAATGCTGATGGATATGAATAATCAGCAGTTTATAGATGGGGAAAGGCTTGTAAGGCTTGGCATTAATGAATCTGTACAGTGGAGAAGTATTAATCCAGGAGACTTGCAGGGTGAGTTTGATTATAAACCGGCAAGTGCAAGTTTAGATCCGGCAGCTAATAAACAGGCTAGACGAGAACAATTAACTCATATGATGCAGTTCTTGTTACAGACAGGCGTTCCTTTCGTGAATTATCACAAATTAATAGAGGAATGGCTGAAATCCTTTGATCTGGAAAATGCAGAGAAGTTTATATTGCCCCGTGAACAATGGCAACAACAAGAAATGATGATGCAGATGATGCAGCAGCAGTCCATGAATCAGGGGCAAAGTAATAGGCCCACCGAATCACAGCAAATAGAAAATTCACGTATAGGCAGGGCTAGAGGAAGAAGGCCACAGACTGAAAGAAATCCTGATGAAAGAAGTTCAGGGGTGGTGAGATAGATTATTAGCAAAGAGGAATTGAGGAAGAAAAGACAGGTTGCAATGATGGCACAGGGAGCAGGTTGGAAACAGCTTAAGGAATATATTGAATCTAATCTTAAGGCAGTTGAAGAAGATCTGAATAATAATTTTGATTTAACTAAAGAACAGTTTAATATCCTGCAAGCAAGACGGCAGGAATTAGTAAAAGTTATAGATTTTGTTGAGAGAAGGGTAAGGGAAGTTGGCAGTGCGGACACTTAAGGAGGTTAAAACTTAATGAGCTTATTTGGAGAAAATCCTAGTCAGGGTCAAATGTCAGTTGAGAACCCTCTGGGATTGAATCAGGCCCCGGACGGAGTGGCAAACCCGGGACAACCTGATGGTAATGTAGCCACAGGCACAGACAATGTTGGTACAGGGACCGGTAATATTGGCGAAGGCTTAGAATCGCAGCAGCAGGCCCAGGAACAGAATATGCAGCCTCAGGTTGATACACAGGGTCAATCACAAGGAGAACAGCAGTTAGATCAGGGCCAGCAGCAGAATCAACCTCAAAGAGAAGAAGTTATCGACAACATAGATACGAATGATACCTATGAGCGGAAGAAAGCGTTTATCAAACAGAAGTTTAACGGGCAGGAAGATTTTCTGCAAAGTGTAGAACAGATGCAGAAGAAACTTGGCCGGGATAATGAAAATCCAACTTTTGAAAATGCTGAACAGGCTATTGATTATTATATTTCTCTTGAAAAAGAATTGGGCAAGACTTCTGATATTGATACAACACGTCAGGAAAACCAGTTCTTGAAACAGGAATTGCAGGGTTTAAGAGATGCTATGAATCAGTTAATGATGCAACAGCAATATGGCAATCAGGGTCAAGTTGTTAATAATCAACAGGGACCATTAAGAAACCCTCAGAACGGACAATTTATGTCCCCTAATAATTACAATCAGCAGTTCATGGGTCAACCGATTAATAACCAACAGCAGCAGGGCCAACAGGCTCAGGATACTCCTGATAACGATATTAACTTTGATGATATTGACGTTAATCAATTTATGCAGGAGTTCTATGAGAAAGGTCCCAATGCTGAAAGTTTTAAAAAAGTAATCAAAACTGTAGCTGAACAAATTGCAGATCAGAAGGTTAATACTACATTAACTAAACAACAGCAGGAACAACAAAAAATTCAGCAGCAGCAGAGAATGAAACAGCAGTTGAGCCGTAATTTTGCTGAACAGACTAATGGTTTAGAGCAGAAATACGGTAAAGAAGAAGTCGAAAGACATAAGCAGGATATGGTTAATATGCTTCGCCAATATCCTATGTATCTTAATCCTCAACTGTTTCCTAATGGATTTGAAATTGTTTTCAATGAAGTTAGAGGCATGAATAACAGCTATCAAAGACAGCAGAGCAATCTACAGAATCAACAGCAGATGAATACTGCTCAAAAGATGGCTGCAAAGATAGGACAATCTCAACCGGGGCAAAGGTTTTCTTCAAGACAACCAAGCCAGGACGAGATTGAAAAACAGATGCTATTCCAGACAGAGAATAAGTCTGGACTATGGTAACCGTATAGTGTAACTAATAACAGTTATACCCTGCGGTAACCAATAAAAATTTAAAGGAGTGAACAAAAAATGCCTATAGATTTTAATGGACGTAATATATGGTCTGGATCTAACGGTTCTCCAGTAACCACTCTTAATATTGATACAGACCGCAGGGATATTGATATATCCAATGAGATTTCATATTTATTCCCAGATGCAACACCGTTTTTGACTATTTTAATGAGAGCCCGTAAGGTTCCTGTAGATAGTGCGGAGTTTATCTGGTATGACGAAGGAGCACCTTCCTGGTATTCCAGAATTGACAATGGCGCCGGTTATAGCGATTCTGATACCGAGATTGTTCTTGATGATTCGAGTATCTTTAGACCTAAAGATATTATCAAGAATACAAAAACCGGAGAGGTCATGTTTGTTAGTTCTGTAGAACATAGCACTAATACCCTTACTGTTATAAGGGGATATGGGCAGGACACAGACGCTGGCACTGGTACAGCCCCAGCAGCTATGGACGATAACGATTATATTTTAAGATTGTCAAATGCTATGGAAGAACGTTCTAGTTCTCCTGAAAGCTATATCACCCAGCCTGAAAAATACTTTAACTTTGTGCAAACTATCAGAACGCCTTTTGATGGTTCTTTTGATAGTGAGCATGAAAAGAAAACAGCTGGCGGCAGCGAAAGGTTAAGAATTAGAAGGCAGAAGCTTATTGAACACAGGGTCGATATTGAAAAGACTGCTATCTGGGGAGAACGTAAAGAGGACCTGTCCTCTGGTAAGCCTGTAAGGACTACCGGCGGTATTGTACAGTATATAACTTCTAATAGTTATGACGTTGGTTCTGCCAATGGAGGCACTTTAACTGAGGCCGAACTGGAGAATATTTGTGAAGTGGCCTTCAGATATAATTCTACAGAAGGGGCACCAAAAGTGCTTGTTACTTCCCGTATAGTTGGGGGTATCATTAACCAGTTTGCAGCTGGCAGAATTGAAACTACTTCTGGCGAAGAAACATATGGTATGAGACTTAAGAAATATGTATCTTTCCATGGCGATTTGATTATCATTCCTTCAAGATTGTTTGAGAATGATTATGCGGGTACAGGTTTAATCCTGGATATACCTAACATTGATTACCGCCCATTTGCTGGTAAAGATTCAACTCTTAAAACTAATATCCAGCTACCTGATGTTGACGGTTGGAAAGATGAATACATGACTAAGTTCGGTATGAGAATCCGCAATCAGGAAACCCATACTGTAATAACCGGTGTTGAAAGCTAATAATGGCGGGGAGGGTTTTCCCTCCCTTCTAGTTTTATTTAAATAGGAGGGATTTAATAGTGGCGAAAGTAAAGAGAGGACCTGATGGCAAATTCGTGAGCAAGAAAGATACTGATAATGCTGTGGCGATATTTACTTCTGTTGGTGATGGGACCTGTGGATTTAAGAATTTGACAATGACAGTACAACCTGGAGAATACGGCACCAACAACGGGAAGCGTATAAGGTTTATTGATGGTATATATAAAACTTCTGATCCTGAAGAAATAGAGTTTTTGAAATGGAAAGAGAAACACCCTCAACCATTTTCAAAGATTAAATGCATTCAGGAGGCAAAATCAGAGAAAGAAGATAAATAACAAGCAATATTAATATTTTTTGATAAGGATTTGATCTTATGGAATGGGATAGTAAAGACAACATACAAACCAATTTTCCAGAGCGTTTCTGGCAATATATCGAAGATACATATTCGCAGTTTTCCCAGGGAGACCATTCCGTAACTAAAGCCTTTGATGATGTGAATGACTATATAAGTCTGACAGATGATTATGACTTCTGCTGGGGTCCAGATAATGAAGGTGATGTATTAGGTGAAAACGAATACACACAGCGTTTATGGGGCGTATATACCAAGACAGCCGGAGAAATATATCTCTTAAAATCCAATACTGATATAAATGGTTGGGAGTTTGAAAGACGGCTTGTCTTTGCCCCATCTGGAAGCAGAAGACCTAATATGATTTTTGATAGAAATGGTCATTATCGTTTGGTCGTTGAAATTACTCCGGCAGGGGGACAAGCGGAAATATGGCTTTTAGAGTATCCTTATACAAATAGTAATGTTAGGAAACTGTTTGATGGAAGTTATCCTATCATATTTAGAGATTTTATAGGGATCGTTCATATCTTTTATCAGTCTAATAATAATTCGTCACAAATTCACTATAGAAGTTCCGATGATGATTTTTCCACAGGAAAGATGGTTTCTGAAATTGAATCAGATAGTGATGTGATACCTTTAGCTGTATTTCCTATAACTAATGAAAATGATACTAGGCAGTTTATTTTGTTTTATCGTGTTAATAATGATATAAAATATATTCTTAGTTCTCCGGTAGCACTTCCTACGGAAACAATGGGAACTTCTTTAGAAATCAATTTAGCCTGGGAAGAATATGTTTTCGATGTATCTTTCTTAATAGTTGATTTGCTTCAAAACCCAATAGAAGGTGCAGAAGTAACTTTTGCAGATAGAACTATAATATCAGATGTAAATGGTATAGCTTCTTTTTCTAACGTAGGTGGAGATTATACCTTAGTTGAAATTAGCCATCCAGATTATGATAACACTAGCTTTAATGTTAATATAACTGAAAATGATCAAATAACTGCTGAATTACTTGGTGATATAGAAAATATAGAAAGTATGAATACTGATATTGGTATAAATATTACTTGGGAAGACATGAGAAGAGATATAACTTTTGTAGTAACAGACGGACAAAATCCAATAGAAAACGCTATTGTTATAATAAATGAGAGAGAAAAAAGTACTAACTCAGAAGGTATTACACTTTTCGAAGATATAATAGCAGAAGAATATAATTTTACCATTACCGCAGAAGGATTTAATGAACTTAATGGTAGTGTAAATATAGAAGAAGACATGACTTTAGAAATAGAGTTAGAACCAGAACAAGATACAGAATTTATAGAAGAAGTAGATATAAATATTAATATGAATAATGAATGGGAAGATATGACTTACACAGTTAATTTTGAAATACGAGACTATGAAACAAATGTTTTGGTTGAAAATGTATCTGTAACTTTAACTGAAGAAACAAAAATAACTGATGCTCAAGGAAAAGTTACTTTTATAAATGTTATTCCTTATCCCACAGTAGAAAAGTATTCAGTTGTATTAGAACATACTGATTATGAGACTCAAGTAGTAGATATCGTAGTTCAAGGAAATGAAGAAACAAAAGAGATAACAGTAGAAATACAATTAGGAATAGATACAAATTTTACTGTTTTAGAAGAAACTTCAGTAGATGTTGGAATGTCAATTTTATGGTTGGAGGTGGAAGAATAATGAAAAAAGAAAATAAAACAGTGAATATACCTATTAATATAGGAGCAGAAGGTATAGTGACAGTTATTGAAACAGATATAAGAAACAAAGGACACAAAAAAATTAAACAATACAATTTACTTTTAGATGATTATTTAGATGCAGTTTTTACTAATGGTGCTGGACTTTTTTATATTGAAAGTGGTACATCTAATGGTGCTTTTGCTCATTTATATGTAGGTACAGATAATACCCCAACAAGTCGAGAACAAATGGGAATAGTAGGAGATACACTTGTTACTGTAGAAAAAGAAGAAATACTTTCACAGGGAGAAATAATAGAAGGAGATGTTATAAGTAAAGCTAGGTTTGTTGTTCCTGCCGGAGTCGGAACAGGAGAAGTAGGAGAATTAGCATTACAAAGCGGTGATTCTTCTTATTCCGAAACTAGAAACAGATGGGTTTCTAGGATAGCTTTTGACCCTAAAATTAATAAAAGTGAATATATACAACTTGATATAATTTGGGAGATAAGAGTTAAATATGGAAATAGTATATGGACCGGGGTATTAGAAAACGGACAGCGTGATGGAAGTTCTGTAGAATGGACAGCTACAATAAATAATGAACAAAAACAAGACCTTTTTAGTGTAGTTAATAGTATAGGAGTCTTATCAGCAATTAGTAATTTAGGTTATCTTACTTTTAATATGGTTGTAAAAGTAGGAGATAGCAATGCTTCTTCTAGTATAGAAACTGATGGCAAGCAAGAAATTAAAGGCAACTTACTTTTTGAAGGTGAGAGTGAAAATTTTGTTTCTGAATGGGATTATAATTCTACAGCACGAGAATATAGTTTTTCTATACGGATAGGAACAAATGAAGCAAATGGTGCTTTTGCTGAAATTATGATAGGTGCCGATAGAGACAATAGTGGTCTTATGCGTATAACTTTTGACCCACCATTAGATAAAGTTGACACTCATAGAGTGTATATTAATCCTACATTTACTTTTAATTTAGGAGGTGCTTAAATGCCTAGACTTTATGGGGAATTAGAAACTCCAGAAAAACTTAGAGTACGAACCGTTTCTTACTCTGGTAATCGTCAAGGTGGTGTAGAAGTAGATAGATTTCTTAAGGGAGAAGGCACTCACTATGTTAATCCGCAGACTGGAGAACAGTGGTATGAAAACCCTGGCACGGAAGATTCAAAAGATGATGTGGTAAAAGAAACAGAAGCTAAAATACAGGAGCTATCTAAATGCTTAAAAAAATTAAAGGAAAATGATAAGGGGAAGAAAAATGGAATGGATAAATGAAGGCGTATATGGTGACGATAATATGCCTTCTATTGATACCTGGAGAGCGATAGTGATGGCACAGAGAATAAGTCCAATTATAGACTTATCTGCAGCATTTGACAATATAGACGAGATAAATTCAGGTATAATAGGGACATTTATTCAACCAACAGATAGCACAGATATAGAGGTATATACTTCCTTTGACGAAGGTGACAACTGGGACAGTCTCATAGATGGTCTATATATCAAAAATGCAGAACAGCTAAATGATAATCCTTCTATTACATTGAAATATATAATTAAGAGTTATGTATCACAGATAGATAAAGGTAAAACGCCGAAATTATTCACAGTTAATATTATTTTATCCGATTTGAAAAGAGGGCAATGGAGTACAGAACAAACTATCCAACTAGATTGGAATGGTGATAACTAATGATAGGTACTGAGATCAAAACTTATATTGATAGCAGAATGGGAATAGATGCAAATACAGATGATGTATTAATGGCGATTAA
>JBKGXW010000045.1:0-17314 GCA_046546395.1 Halanaerobiales bacterium | reverse complement strand
TACACTTATTGGCGGGGCAGAAGTTATAAGACTCTTTATTGAATCATTAACATAGACAACAAAAACAATGATATTTTATTTCACCTCTTTTTTAATATTAAATTTAGTGTTTATGACTACATAGTTATGCATTTTCTTTTTCTAATTTAATAGTTATTATTTATTTATGTTTAGTAAATAATAATTATAAACTATCACTATAGGAGGAATGAAAATGCAAAAAATCCGTCTGGGTGTAATTGGAACAGGAATGGCATGGAAACGTCTTCACTGGCCAGCTATACAGGAATTACAGGATAGATATACGATCACCGCCTTATGTAATAAAACAAAACAGGATGCACTTGACTTTGCGCAAAGTATCAATCTCAGCCCGGAAAAGGTTTATCAGGATTATAATGAAATGTTAAAAAAGGAAGATCTGGATGCTGTTGATGTTCTGGTACCAATTGAAGAAAACTTTGAAGCAGCTGCTGCCGTTGTACGGGCCAATATTAATCTTATTGCAGAAAAACCACTCGCCTCTACTTTACAGGGGGCCAGAAGATTACTTGAACTTCATCATAAACATCCTGTTAATATAATGGTAGCAGAGAATTACCGTTATAATGAAGAGATTAATAAAATTCGAGATATAATAAAACAGGGGAAAATCGGTGATACAGCCTACTTCATCTTTAATCAATATGTAAATTTTGAAGAAGAAATGAAGAAAAACACCTTCGCAGCAACGGAATGGAGACAACACCCTGACTATGCAGGTGGTACCTTCCTTGATGCGGCAATACACGATATAGCTGGTCTCAGACACATATTTGGTTCTGTAGATCAAGTCTATGCGGTAGGACGCCCTCAGCAAGAAGATTTTTGCCCTTACAGGGTAATTAATACCCAGATAAAATTTAATAATGGCATTATAGGACATTATTCATATTATACAGATGGCAAGGAAACTCAGAGACCCCTCATTGGCTTACGAATATTTGGTAATAAGGGTGAAATATATCTTGAAGAAAAGAAATGCGGTATTATTAATGTTTCCTACTATGATGGAAGTTCTGAGCAAATCCCTTACCAACCAGAAAGGGGTTATTACAATGAGTTGTTAAATTTTTACAATGCAATGACAGGAAAAGAAGAAATTACAGTAACCCCGGAAATCGAATACGGTGACTTAAAAATGATTTTTGACATTTTAAAATCAATAAAAAACAATCAACCAATCACTGTTGACTTGGAAAATCCCTTCAGAAATATATCTGATCCATTGAAAGTTTGACTACTCTCTGGAACTTTGTAAAATAAGTAATCATATACAATCCAGACCTCCCCTTTTCTTATACAATTTTCAAATTAATTTTGAGCAAATATATATATTAAAAAGGCCTATACATCATAATGTATAGGCCTCTCTTATTTCTTATTCTATTTTAATATATTCTATTTCCGTGGGTTTTCGATTTCAGCCTGAGCAGCTGACAATCTAGCAATTGGTACACGGAATGGAGAACATGATACGTAGTTTAAACCAATGTCATGACAGAACTTAACGGAACTAGGCTCTCCACCATGCTCACCACAGATACCACATTTAAGATTTTCGCGGGTTGAGCGACCTCTTTCTACACCAGTCTTCACTAATTGTCCTACACCCTTTTGATCCAGTACCTGGAAAGGATTTTTCTCCAGAACATCTGCATCCAGGTAATGTGCAAGGAATTTACCTTCTGCATCATCACGACTGAATCCAAAGGTAGTCTGTGTTAGGTCATTAGTACCGAAAGAGAAGAATTCTGCTTCTTCAGCAATCTCATCAGCTGTCATACAGGCTCTAGGTAACTCAATCATTGTACCTACGGTATATTCTAATTCTACACCTGCTGCCTTGATAACTTCATCTGCAGTTTTTACAGCTACTTCTTTCATTTTCTTAAGCTCATTAATATGTGATACTAAAGGTATCATAACTTCAGGATGAACAGCTACACCATCTTTAACTAACTCAGTAGCAGCTTCAAAGATAGCCCTTACCTGCATCTCTGGAATTTCAGGATAAGTCATACCAAGACGACATCCACGATGACCAAGCATTGGGTTCATTTCATGAAGTCTTTCAATAATCTTTAGTAATTCTTCTTTAGCAGCTAGCTCATCAGCACTAGCACCTCTAGCCTTCATTTCAGTAACTTCTACCAACAATTCATCATGATCTGGTAGGAATTCATGAAGTGGTGGATCCAGCAATCTGATAGTTACAGGACGTTCGCCCATAGCCTCAAAGATTCCTTTGAAGTCAGCTTTTTGCATAGGTAGCAACTTGTCTAAAGCAAGCCGCCTTGCTTCTTTGCTGTCAGCAAGAATCATTTGCTGTACGATTGGAAGACGTTCTTCATCAAAGAACATATGCTCTGTACGTGTTAGACCAATACCTTCTGCACCGAACTCGATAGCTTTCGCAGCATCTTCAGGGGTATCTGCATTAGTTCTTACACCTAGAGATCTGATATCATCAGCCCAGCTCATCAATGTATCGAAGTCTTCATCCATTTCTGGATCAATAGTATCTACTTTACCCAGATAAACATTACCATCTCCACCATCAATAGTGATGAAGTCGCCTTTCTTTACTATAGTACCATCTGGTGTAACAAACTGTTCTGCAGCATAATCAACCTTGATATCCTCACAACCGGCTACGGCTGGTTTACCCATACCACGTGCAACAACAGCAGCATGACTTGTCATACCACCGCGAGAAGTTAAGACACCCTGAGCAGCAGCCATACCATGGATATCTTCAGGTGAGGTTTCTGTTCTTACAAGAATAACAGCTTCACCATTTTCACCCATGTCAGCAGCTTCATCAGAATCAAAGATTACTTTACCATAAGCAGCACCAGGAGAAGCGTCAAGTCCTTTAGCAAGCACTGTAGATTCTGCATTAGGATCAATTCTCCTGTGTAACAATTCGTCAAGCTTATGAGGCTCCACTCTTGTTACAGCAGTTTTCTTATCAATTAAGCCCTCTTTTTCCATGTCAACTGCAATTTTTACAGCTGCACGTGCAGTTCTCTTACCTGTACGAGTCTGTAACATGAAGAGCTCACCCTTCTGAATAGTAAACTCTACATCCTGCACATCTGTATAATGCTCTTCTAATTTGTCAAAGATATCAGTAAGCTCATTGTACATTTCTGGCATTTCTTCTTCCAACTGGGCAATAGGTTTTGGAGTTCTTACACCAGAAACAACATCTTCGCCCTGAGCATTTCTTAAGTATTCACCATAATATTTGTTTTCACCTGTAGCTGGATTACGTGTAAAAGCAACACCAGTACCACAGTCATCACCCATATTACCATAAACCATAGTCTGAACGTTTACAGCAGTTCCCCAGTGATGTGGAATATCATTCAGGTTCCTATAACTGATAGCTCTTGGATTATTCCAGGAACCAAATACAGCATTGATTGATCCCCATAACTGGTCTTTTGGAGTTTCAGGGAAGTCTTTACCAGTTTCCTTTTCAATATGAGCCTTGAATTCTGCTACTAATTCTTTTAGTGATTCAGCAGGGATCTCAGTATCAAACTGTACACCAAGGTCTTCTTTTTTCTTTTCGATGATATGCTCAAAATCTGCACCATCGATACCCATAACGACATTACCATACATTTGAACAAAACGGCGGTATGAGTCATATGCAAAACGCTCATTACCAGTCTTTTTGATAACACCCTGTACAGTCTCGTCATTAAGACCTAGATTAAGAACAGTATCCATCATTCCAGGCATGGATACACGAGCACCAGAACGCACGGAGAATAATAATGGATCTTCATCATTACCAAATTTATTTCCCATTATTTCCTCTACTTTTGCTACAGCTTCGTCAACCTGTTCATCCAATCCTTCTGGATATGTTCTGTCATTTTCATAATAAAGTGTACATACCTGCGTTGTAATTGTAAATCCAGGAGGAACATTAATTCCCAGATTAGTCATTTCAGCCAGGTTTGCACCCTTACCACCGAGCAGATTCTTCATCTCGGTTTTTCCATCAGCTTTTCCTCCACCAAAAGAATAAACATACTTTTCTTGTGACATTAAACAATACCTCCTTATTAGATTATCTTTAGATGATGTCAACTAAACTATTTCAAATGCAAATAATTTATGACATCAAGAAACTTACCTTATTGAGATATGTAAGTTTAAGGCCTAGTTTCTTTTATATTTACTCTACCCGAATTTATCTTATGTTTAACTCAGGTATAGTTGTAAACTATAAATATATCTTCTCCATAACCTCTATAACTATTCAACAAAAAATGCTAAAACCCTTTTTTTATTATCAAGTAAATTGTATCTTTTACAGTATGCAGACAGCTAATCCCTTGATATCAATAAAATTCCATTAAAATGATTATATTTGTGGCAAATTTCTTGGCGAAATCAAGTAAGCACCTATACTACAATAACTTCAATTAGATTAGTAGTATCAGATATTGTTGATGGTGCTGGTGCAGTAATTGTAACCAGATCACCTGATTTAACCAGACCATATCTGGTCACAGTAGACATAGCATTATCAACCAATTCATCAGTACCTGTGCTCTCTACTGCAAGTTGTAGTGGGTGTATACCCCAGCAAATAGTTAAGTAATGTTTTACGAACTTATCATGAGTAACAGCTACTATCTGTGTGTTTGGCCTGAATTTGGAAACCATTCGGGCAGTAGTTCCATTATTGGTAGCAGCAATGATGCATTTAGCACCAATGTCCATAGCTGTCTTACAAGTTGCATAACTCATCGCCTCTGTTATTGTACTTGATTTAGCTTTATTTTTCAAGGCTGTTTTATAAATTACTTCCTGATAAAAAGCAGAATTCTCTATTTCTCTGGCAATGGTATCCATTGTTCTGACTGACTCCAGAGGGTACTTACCTATCGCAGATTCACCAGATAACATAATTCCATCAGTGCCGTCAAAAATAGCATTAGCTACATCAGAGGCCTCAGCCCTTGTAGGACGTGGATTTCTGATCATAGAATCCAGCATCTGGGTAGCAGTAATAACGGGTTTTCCTGCTTCATTGCATTTTCTAATGATCATTTTCTGTATTATAGGCACCTGTTCTGGTGGTATTTCCACACCTAGGTCACCCCTGGCAACCATAATACCATCAGCTACTTCAAGAATCCCATCAATATTGTCTACACCCTCCTGATTTTCTATCTTGGCGATTACGTATATTCCTCGCGCGCCTTCATTATCAAGGAAAGCCCTAATTGCAATAACATCCCGTGCTTTTCGAACAAAAGAAGCTGCTATGAAATTAATATCCATTTTAATGCCGAAACGTATATATTCTTTATCTGTCTCGGTTAGAGCAGGTAAATCAAGTGATGCACCGGGTATATTTACACCTTTTCTTGAACCCAGCATGCCTCCATTTATTATCTGACATTCTACTTCTTCTCCCTTTACTTGCACTACTTCAAACTCAAGCAAACCATCATCAACCAGAATTGTTGAGCCTGGTTGTAGACCATTCACATTCTTATAAGAGATAGATACGCGCTCACTGTCACCCTCAATTTCTTCCGTTGTAAGGATAAACTTGTCACCGGTTTTCAATAATACATTTCCCTCTTTAACAGGACCAAGACGTATTTCAGGCCCCCTGGTGTCCATCATAATACCAATAGTCTTACCAGTATCATCCTCAACCTCACGTATTAATTCAATTTTTTTACCGTGTTCATCATAAGTACCATGTGAAATATTCAGGCGGGCTACATCCAATCCGGCATCTACCAATTTTGTTATCATTTCCTTATTATCACTGGCAGGCCCAAGTGTACCTACTATTTTAGTTTTCCTCATTCTAATACCTCCACAAAAGGGGCTGATTTTTTTAATATTTTATTCCCCCGCTTTTCTCCCTATATAGATAAACCTATATAGATAATATTTGATTCAATTTATATAATTCAAGGTCTGGTTCTTTCTTTTTACCCAGAATTTCTTCTACATTATTATGTACAATTTTGTTATCCACTAAACCAACCATTTTTGCACTCTCACCTTTCAGAAGTAATTCTACAGCTTTAGCTCCCATCCGACTGGCCAGGATACGATCCATGACAGTTGGAGAACCACCCCTCTGCAAATGGCCGAGGATAATAACACGGGTCTCCTGTCCAGTCTTCTCGCCAATAATCCTTGCTAAACTGAAAGCAGGGCTCTCCTGCACATCCCTATTTGTTTTAAAATCACCACCGACACCTTCTGCAACCAGTACAAGACTATGTAGTCGACCTTTTTTCTGGCGTTTGTTTAATTTTGCACAAACTTCATCGACAGTTGTTTCTTTTTCAGGTATTAATAATAAGTCAGCAGCACCAGCAAGTCCTGCCATCACTGTCAGGAATCCACTAGTTCTACCCATGGTCTCAATCACAAATGTACGCTCATGTGATGAGGCTGTATCCCTTATCTTATTAATGGCATCAACAATAGTATTCATTGCTGTGTCAAAGCCAATAGTATAATCTGTACCAGCTAAATCATTATCAATTGTCCCCGGAATGCCTATATAGGGAACGTCCAGTTCTTTATAAAAAGTATTAGCACCTTTAAGTGAACCATCTCCGCCAATAATAACCAGGCCGTCAATATCAAGTGCCTTTATCTGATAATACGCTTTTTTTCTGCCTTCTTCGTGTCTAAATTCCTCACAGCGGGCAGATAATAGAAATGTACCCCCCTTTTGAATAATATCACTGACAGATTCATATTGCATCGGCATTATGTCACCCTCAATCAATCCGGCATATCCCCTCCTGATCCCAACAATCTCAACTTCATTATAAAGAGCAGTTCTGACAACCGCCCTGATAGCTGCATTCATTCCTGGAGAATCTCCGCCACTGGTCAATACTGCAATTTTTCTCATTCGGCTTCCTCCTTTAATAAATCTTCAGTAATATTTGAGCTAACTTCCTGCTCAAATACCCCTATTTGTCTAAATTTCCTATATCTATTTTCTATTAATTCTTCTCTCGATAAATCATCTAATTCATCAAGAGTTTCAATTATCGCTTCTTTCACCAACTCTGCTGCCTTCTCAGGATCTTTGTGAGCACCTCCAGCAGGTTCTTTTACTATGCGGTCAATTAATCCCAGCATCTTTAGAGACTTAGCTGTTATTTTCAAAGCTTCAGCAGCCTCTCCGGACTTTTCTGAGTCTTTCCACAGAATACTGGCACATGCTTCCGGGGTACAGACTGAGTAATAACCATATTCCAACATCATAATACGGTCTCCAAGTCCAATGCCTAATGCACCACCACTACCCCCTTCACCAACAACTACTACAATAATGGGTACTTTCAGGGCTGACATCTCCATTAAATTCACGGCAATAGCCTCTGCCTGTCCCCTCTCTTCTGCACCTATCCCGGGATATGCCCCTGGTGTATTAATCAATGAAATAACTGGCCTGTTAAATTTCTCTGCCTGTTTCATCAATCTAAGGGCTTTACGATACCCTTCAGGATGAGGCATTCCAAAATTCCTTTCCAGGTTTTCTTTTGTAGTTTTTCCCTTTTGATGACCGATTAATGTAAACGGCTTATTATTTATAAGACCAATACCACCAATTAATGCCTTATCATCACTGTATCTTCTATCCCCATGTAACTCTATAAATTCATCAAATATATAATTAACAAAATCGCGTGCTGTGGGCCGTTCCGGATGACGAGTTATCTGCATAACCTCTTTAGTATTTAGATCAGCATAAATTTCCTGCTGCAGATTTCTGGCACGTTCCTTCAATCTTGCCAGTTCCTCGCTCAAATCCAGCCCTTTATCATCCATAAATGATTGTAGCTCTTTTATTTTTGCAGCCAGTTCAATTAATGGTTTTTCAAAATCAAGGATAATGTTACCCATAATTTCTCACCCCAGGTTGATGTATTTTTAAAATACTGGCCAATTCCTCTCTCATATCATGTCGATTTGTAACCCGATCCACCATTCCGTGTTCCAGTAGAAACTCCGCCCGCTGAAAACCCTCAGGTAAATCTGCACTGATAGTCTGTTTGATTACTCTTGAACCTGCAAATGCTATCAATGCCCCTTCTTCCGCAATTATAATATCAGCCAGAGAAGCAAAACTGGCTGTAACACCACCAGAAGTCGGGTCAGTCATCATGCATATATATAATATATCCGCTTCATTAAGTTTTTTTACAGCAGCACTGGTTTTAGCCATCTGCATTAGAGATATTAATCCCTCCTGCATCCTTGCCCCACCAGCGGTGGCAACCAGGATGAGTGGCTTAGCGGTTTCCAGTGATTTTTCGATGGCAAGTGTTATCTTCTCCCCAACAACAGAACCCATGCTACCTCCCATGAAATGAAAATCCATCACGGCTATTACAACCGGGAAACCATCAATTGTAGCTTCACCAGCAAGCACCGCTTCATCCATTCCTGTTTTAACCTTTGCTTTTTCCAATTTATCTTTGTAGCTTGGAAAATCAAGCGGGTCTTTACTTGTTATTCCAACAGCAAATTCAATAAAACTATCTTCGTCAACTGTTATTGCTAATCTATCCTTAGCAGATATCCTGAAATGATAATTACAGTTTGGACAGACCATTAAATTCTCAATTAACTTTTTGTTAAATATAATTTCTTTACACTTCTTACATTTAGTCCACAGACGACTGTCAGGGGATACCTCATCCTTATCATGTTTGTCCCTGGACCTTACGGTTACATACTTTGTTTTACCAAAGAGGTCTTTAAACATTATTATTCACCCCAGATATAAATTCAGAAATTCTATATAAAAAAATCATTGTTTTGAACTATCTATTTTCTATCTATTTATTGTAGAAAATCTTGCGAGCTGAAAATATAGTAGATATCTACTTTTTTATTACATCCATTCATTAATGATATCATATACTTCCTCAGCCTCTGATTCAGGTACTTTTATTTGATAACTGTATTCATCCATGGGCTCAACCTTTACCAGGAATCCTTCGTCAATTAGGCGATCTTTAATCACCTGGGCTTCTTCTTTTGATGTAATATAAACAACCTGCCACATAGTTTTAACCTCACATTCTATTTAGACTGTTTCATGTATGGCAAATATTCAAAAGAAAAACCAGCCCTGTATATAGTCTGGTTTAATTTATTCTCCTGAACTAACAGAACCATGTTTTGTCAACATATCTGCTTTTCCTCGTACTTTTATAGCTGATGTATGTTCAGTAAATTGTGCTACATATACTTCACCTTTATCAAGTTTTTCTGTATGGTTGAACTTAGTTTCTTTGCCGCGAGTCAAACCAATTATCGTTACCCCATCTTCTAAAGCCTTAATTATAATAAAATCAGCCTGGATTTCCATTATTTAATCCTCCTCATTTTTTTTATAATACACTTTTTTCTTTTTAATGTCAAGCTAAGCGATATTATGATTCAACAATAAGTATATCTTGCCGGATTTTTTCAGATAAATATAAAAACATAGTTATTATAATATAGCTTTTCCTGTAATACTCAAAATTATCATAATTATACCGGCCAGTAGAATTCCTGCAACTATAGCAGGAAAAGCATATCTGAACTTTATTTTAAACAGTACCGCTGCCAGACTTGCTGTCCATGCACCTGTAGTTGGAAAGGGTATTGCTGTAAAAAGAATTAAGGCTAATGCACCATATTTTTCAATCCTTTCACCTTTAGTAATTGTCCGCTTATCCAACCAGGTAAAAAACCTATCCATAAATTCAAGGTGTTCTCTAAGAAATTTCCTTACAGGTACCAGCAGGAGTAATAATGGAATCACAGGTATAGTATTCCCTACAACCGCTAAGCCATACGCTTTTAGCGGAGACATCCCAAGAGATATTGCCAGGGGAATAGCTCCCCTTAATTCTACTATTGGTAAACCGGATATAAAAAAAACTGCTAATTCCCGGGACAAATACTGATTGAACCATTCAAAAAAAACATCATTCATTAATTTTCCTCCCTATATCGAAAACATTGTGTCAACTCTTACCCCTTAGCTCTATTAGTATATATTAAAACTCGCTTCACCAACTAATTTACTCAGTTCTTTCTTAAAATTATTATTAATATTGACCCAAAATATGCTATCGCTTATCATTAAATGTTTTGATAAATTATCAGAAACATTAATGAATACTGGACTCTTTCCTTGATTTTCCCGTAATAGTTTTCTTATCCTATCATAATCGGGTAGATTATCTGTAAAATCTATCAGCAAAAATGGAGTTGATAAAGAAATGACTGACTGAGCTATATTACTACCATCATTGATTCTGGCCTGAATCAGTACTTTTTGACCAACAGCAAGATTTTCCTCATATTCGCTATAGGTATCCGGAAAGACTACCACATCTATCTTACCTGACCAATCCTCTACTGTCAAGAAAGCCATCATACTATTTCTTTTTGTTACATGATTTTTTTTGTCTATTACCATTCCACTGAAGACAACCTCCTGTCCCTCCAGGTTATCCTCATCAAGGCGGTTACTATCACAATTGGTAAAAAGGCGTATTTTATCTCGGGAAATATCAAGAGGATGTGCCGATAAATAAATCCCCAGGTATTCTTTCTCCTGTGCAAGTATATCATCCATTGCTAATTCCCCGATATCTGGATAGTTAATGGTATTCTGAAAAAAACTTTCCTGGTCTTCTACAATATCAAAAAATGAAGTCTGACCTGCAACACGATGGTGCCTGCTGGCATAGGCCTTTTCATAGATATCCTCATATTTTATCAATAATTGAGCACGACTCTGTTTAAAATCCGAAAAAGCTCCGGCCTTTATCAAAGATTCAGTCACCTGAACATTGACTTTGCTTAAATTTACTCTCTGTAGGAAATCCTCCAGAGAGAGGAATGGACCCTCTTTACGGGCATCCACAATTGATTCAATAGCATTCCTGCCGACATTCTTTATAGCCTTTAAGCCGAAGAAAATTTTATTCTGCTGATTTGTTTTAAACTCATAACCGCTTTCATTGATATCAGGTGGTAATACTTCAATCCCCAACTCCTGACATTCCCTGATGTATTGTCCAACCTTACTCTGCCTGCCCATAACTGTCGAAAGTAAAGCAGCCATAAATTCAGCTGGATACTTAATTTTCAGATAGGCAGTCTGATATGCCAGTAGTGCATAAGCAGCACTATGTGATTTGTTAAAGCCATATCCAGAGAAATATTCCATCTGATCAAATATCTGATTGGCAACTTCTGAATTAATCCCTCTATCTCCGGCTCCAGCAACAAATTTTTCCCTTTCATTGGCAATCAATTCTTTCTTCTTCTTACCCATGCCCCTTCTCAAGAGATCGGCTTCTCCCATAGTATAACCGCCAAGTTTACTGGCTATTTCCATGACCTGTTCCTGGTATAAAATCAGACCAAAAGTCTCATTCAGGATTGCTTCCAACTGTTGATGTAAGTATTCGGGTTCCTGTATCCCGTGCCGACAATTAATATATTGATCAACCAGACCACTACCCAGAGGACCAGGACGTCCCAGTGCCAGGATAGCTATCAGGTCAGAAAACCTGTCTGGTCTAAGTCTCTGATTGAGATCCTGGAAAAGATAGGATTCCATCTGGAAAACGCCCAGGGTTTTACCTGACTGAAGCAATTGATATACTTCGGGGTCATCCAGGGGTATATTATCTATATCTAATTCTTTACCATGTAATTCTTTTACTAGTTGAAGAGTGTTATTTATAACAGTAAGATTACGCAGTCCAAGGAAATCCATTTTCAATAAACCCAGACTTTCAAGGTCATTCATTGGCAGCTGAGTGATAATACTCTCATCCTGCATTTGTAGAGGTATTAAATTACTGAGGTCATCAGCTCCTATAACAACCCCTGCTGCATGTGTAGATATATGTCTGGGCAGTCCCTCTGCGCCCATGGCAAAATCTATTAATTCCTTAACTTCCCTGTCTTCTTGATATAGATTAGATAATTTCTCGTTCATCTCCAGGGCCTCTGAAATAGTTACACCCGGCCGTCCGGGAACCAGTTTCGCAATTCGATCTACCTTTCTGAGGGGTATATCCAGAGCTCGCCCCACATCTCTAATAGCAGCCCGTGCTGCCATTGTCCCAAAAGTACCAATCTGGGCTACCTTTTCTTTGCCATATCTATCTTTCACATATTCAATGATCAGATCCCGCCGTTCGTCAAAATCAATATCTATATCAGGCATTGTTACCCTCTCAGGATTAAGAAATCGCTCAAAAAGGAGATTATACTTTAAAGGATTGATTTTTGTAATACCCAGCAGATAGGATACAAGACTTCCTGCTGCCGAGCCGCGCCCTGGGCCTACTCTGATACCATGAGTCTCTGCATAATCTATAAAGTCCCATACAATCAAAAAGTATGCAACATAGCCCATCTGCTCAATAATAGAAAGTTCATACTCCAATCGTTCTCGAGCTGTACTATCCCCATCCATTTCTTTCTCTTTTAAACCTGATTCACATTTTTCTCGTAATAGCTCTGATATAGATTTACTATCATTACCGCCGGGAAAAGCTGGCAAATGAAAGGTATCAAAATCAAGTGTTACCTGGCATCGTTCAGCGATTTTTAATGTATTTTCAAATGCCCCTTCAAGAGAAGGAAAGAGTTTTCTCATTTCATCAGCAGATTTGAAATAAAAACTGTTATTGGGAAATGTCATTCTCTCTTCATCATTAATACTTGTTCCTGTCTGTAAAGCGAGTAATACATCATGTAGGTCAGCGTCATTCTTATTTAGATAATGAACATCATTTGTCACGACCACCGGAATATTCAGTTCACCGGAAATCTTTACTAGCTGATTATTTACCCTTTTCTCTTCACGTAGATTATGATCCTGTAATTCCAGGAAAAAGCTATCTTCTCCAAATATCTGCTGATACTCCCCGATAGTCTCAACAGCAGCCTGATAGTTCCCCTGTAAAAGCAGTTGAGGTATTTCTCCCTGAATACAGGCAGAAAGCCCAATGAGTCCTGCGCTATGCCTGGATAACAACTCTTTATCAATCCTTGGTTTATAATAAAACCCTTCCAGGTGGCTCTGAGTAACCAGCTTAATAAGGTTATGATACCCCTGATTATTTTCAGCAAGTAGAAGCAGATGATATCTGGTCCTGGTATCTCTATCCTTCATTGACCCCGGAGTAAGATAAACCTCACAACCTATAATGGGTTTTATGTCTTCTTTGACTGCTTTTTTGTAAAAATCAACCAGGCCGTAGAGCACACCATGGTCAGTCATAGCTACTGCAGGCATACCAAGCTCCTTAGCCCTTGAGATTAACTGATTAATCCGGGCAGCACCATCTAGAAGACTATATTCTGTATGATTATGAAGGTGGACAAAACCACTATCTGTAGTATTCTTATTCATTGAATTCATAACAATCATCTATCCTCCACTATGTATAGTATAAACAATTATATGTATACTATATTTCGTTAAATATTCTCTTCTTCCTTCTTTAGAAAATGAAATACCCCTTATTCAGGGGTATAAATGGAGAAAATATTTAATTAAGGTCAATCGGTATCTTTTTTATAACTAACTATCTATGTATTATTTCTCATTTGAAATCATTCGGATTTCCCTGTTAATATCACCAAGTTTGTCAGTCTGATTATATAGGGTTGAATATATCATTTTTGCTACGTTACTATTCATTTCATCATTCATTTCCTTTCTTCTAGATTATAGACTTACTTAATCAAATATTAGTACTACGGGACAATTTCTACAAGATATATAGTTTTCCTTCTGCCATATTAACATTCTTGTAAATCACCTCCACTACTTCAACTCTAATTTTACATAGATACATTTAATTTCATGATTTATCATAAAACTCTTCTTGTTTTATTGATTCTGTAAATATCCCAATTAATACTAACGTAGACAGGCAGAGTTATACACATTCTTAAGTTTATTTAAGCATAAATCATGGATAGGAAAATTATAATATAGTGAGGTGAATAAAAAATGAACCGTATAATACCTGTTTTCTTTATTGCCCTTGGAGTTGTAATAGGGGGTTCATTTATCGGAAGTGTCGGAGGGGTTTTAATTAAGCAGTCACCTATTAAGATTATGCTGGATATTGCTGATGACTTAAAACTATATGCAATAATAAGTGCAATCGGAGGAACCTTTACAAACCTCAGAATGCTGGAAGGGGTCTTTTTAAAGGGGGATTTATTAATCATATTTCAACAATTTCTTATCCTTCTAAGTGCATTTTTCGGTGCTCAACTCGGATACTGGCTTATTGTCATTTTTTGTGGAGGTAAATAATCTTGCATAGATCATTACAGAAAATCAGAAATAAAAACCCGTTCTTTGTCTTTACGAAAAGAGAGATTATCTTCGCCATATGCATCTTTACCCTCGGTATTATATTTGGCGCGACAGTCATGACAATCATTACCGGAAAACACATAGATAATTTGGTCCTGTCTAATAAAGAACTTGAAACACTAATAAAGGATCAGGAAAAACAATTAAACCAGCTGGATGAACAATTCAAAAATAGACTGGTTATTCAAAAGATCGTACCATTTCTTGACACTGATCTGAACAAACATACACAGCAGGAAATAGCAAAAAAAATTCGAAATCTACTGGCCGGGCTGGTCGGTAAAGAATTAGAAGACGTTGACCCCCTCCTATTACGTGACATAATAAATGAAGCAAGGATAATCGTAGAAGACCACATCATTCAACTGGAGTTGTCTTACATAGTAGTCAGTGATGAGCTGAGCCTATATCTTATTATTAAGGAAGAAAAAAATAGTAATCAAGAAGATTGAAAGACTAATTAATAATTAAATAGAGTATGTCCTATAAGAATATTAAAATCTATCATTATAAATAATTCACTTTATTTTTACAAATAATAGTGATATAATAAGTTACCAAAGATAAGCAACAGGGGGTGTTAAATATGAGAGACAAAGTCGCTAACATACTGGATAAAATCAGACCAAGCCTTCAGGCTGACGGTGGTGATGTAAAACTGGTTGAAGTTACCGATGATGGTGTTGTGAAAGTAGAACTGATGGGAGCATGCAAAGGTTGCCCTATGTCAACTCTAACCATTAAAAATGGTATTGAAAAAACCCTGAAACAACATGTTCCTGGTGTTAAGGAAGTAATCCCTGTATAGTCAATAAAAATCATATATATATGTACATTTAAGCATCCTTTTATAAGGGTGCTTTTTTAATATAACTCATATTATATTAAATTGGATTAAACATCTTATTTAAAAAGACATTTCTCATAGTCCTAATCAAATATAGTCCTGCATATTCCTTAGGAATAATATTCAGGTACAACTTATCAAGGAAAGCATAGCTGATAATTCATTAACTAATAAATAGATAGGCCTCCTTTTGGAGGCCTATTAATCTTATGCTGCTACTGTTTACTTATCTAAGTTAAAAACACCATTCAGGCATAAGACCTCTTTTTAGACCTCCTAACCATAATATAAAGGATTAACTGTAGTAGGATGAATATACTCGCCAGCACCACAACCTCCCAGCCGTCTGCAGCAAGTGAGAAACTCCCATTCGACAATTTTAATACTGGAGAGAAAAAATAATAAGTAGGAAAAACTTTTTGCACCCATTCCGGAATATTGGGAAATAGATTCAGGATAGCCGGTGCATAGATTATCAGCATAATACTCTGCCCGATGGTACCGACTGCTTTGACATCTTTTGCAATAAAGCCTAGAATACTACCAAAACTTGCAGCAGAAATTGCGGCCAGTATCAGTACAAAAAGTAGGGGCAGCGGCTCTGGACCAAGGCTTTTATTATCTTTCCCCCATAATATTAATTAATGCGTGATATAAAGATTTTTTTAAAATTATATCTTCCAGTTCTACATAACACCTATAGAGTGAAAGCACCCTTACAGGGTGCTTGAGTGTTTTTTAAGTTTCCATATCTTTTATTAAGCTATTATTTTTTTAAGTAATTATGTTTTTTTAGCTTTCTACAGCACTATCATCTGCATCATCACTGTCAAGGCCGATTTCCAGATCAGAGAATAGTATCTGCTGTATGTCATTTAACATTACCGACATACGGTATTCTGCATCAAGATATTTCTGTACATCATTATTGAGTTTAACAATCTCCATCAATTTATTAAACTTCTCTTTCTCCTCTTCACTTATCTCCTGGCCTGACATAGCCTTACTCTGGATTTTAAACTGTTCTCTCTGGAAGTTTTCTAACATCTCCCTGGTACTCGGTTTACTCATAACCTTTTCCCTTATCTCCCTATAAGAAGTATATTCATCAGATCTTTGCAACTCCTTTGCAAGCCTATGAGCCACATCATAAACAGCCATTATAAAACCCCCTTAATTATAATTTTTATGTAAGATTATTTATCTTTATCAATAAAATACTAATATTAAATAAGTACTTATAATTCAGTATAAACTATTATAACTAAAAATAGATTCCAGAATAAAAGTAGTTCTGCTGATCATCAAAATTCAATTATCTCTGACTCTATTTCCTCCCCCAGTTTGATAATTCCAACAGAATGTTTTTTCTGCATCCTTCTATCTGTTGGAGAGCCGGGATTGAAATGCAGTTGTCCATTTATCATTTGATTGCAGGGCCTATGTGTATGACCAAAGATTATAATATCTGCATCAGGAAAAATAAAGCTAAGGGTATTCATAATATGTCCCTTGACATTATGCCCGTGTATAACAGCTATTTCGTAACCGGCTACTTCCAGAATCAGCTTATCCGGGAGTGTTTCTCGAAAAGGATATGGATCAATATTGCCAGTAACTGCTCTAACAGGCGCATAGTCTGATAACTGGTCAAGTACTTCCTGCTGTACAATATCACCAGCATGAATTATCAAATCCACACCCTGGAATATATCAAAAACCTTATCAGGTATTTTTTTTGTTTTTGTAGGTATATGGGTATCTGAAATAACACCGATTTTCATTATACCACCTCAATTTGATGACTAATCTTCCACTATTCACCTTATAATTAATAATAATGGTTATAATAACATAATAAAATCTGAACCATAGATGACTATAAAAATTTTCTCTGACATCTGAACACTATTATCACTTTACTATCTTATCACTTTACTATCTTATCACTTTATTATCTTATCGCCATATTTAGCCAGCAA
>JBKGXW010000044.1:0-17704 GCA_046546395.1 Halanaerobiales bacterium | reverse complement strand
TGGCCGAAGTTATCCAGAGACTGGTGGAAAAAACATTTCTTCAATTCACTGGGACATGCTTTGTGATATGAAGAAGGGTGGAGAGATATATACTGACGGTGAATTAATATATCAGGATGGAGATTTCCTGATCTAGAATAATTTTCAGGACGTGTTTTTCTGCAAATCCTACAGTAATCCTGTAGTTTTGTGCTCTGGCTTATTTTTTTCACCGAAAATACTACTGACAACCCTGGATATATCCCTGCCGGCTTACTCAAAATTTTTTGTATAAAACGAGAGAATATATCCGATGTAATTACATATGAGTTATTGAAGATGAGCATGAGACATACAGATAGAATATATAGTAAAGGTGACTGTTGTTTTATTTCTTTAGCTTAAGAAAATATCAAATATCCAGATAAAAAGCCAGTCTCTATTTTATAATAGAGACTGGTCTTTAAGTTTCTTCAGATGAAATTCTTCTATTCTTCATATTCTTCAAATAGCCTGATAAAACTATTTTTATATTTGTTCGCCAGTACAATATACAATCTGTTGAAAGATAAGCCCAGTTCAATAAAAGGAATCTTATACTTGATAAGCATTTTAACTGTTTTATTGATATTCAACATAATCTTTTCTGGATCATTGAACCTTATTCTGGCAAAAGCTAGTCTCTGAGACTTGATGTACTGTATTGATTCATTTTTCAGGATAGTAATAAACTCCTCCAGGTATTTTTCTTCTATATAAAGGATTAGTTCTTCCTCTAATATATTTATATATAGTAATTCTATGGTATTTTTTTTTAGCTGGCTCAGAAGACCTGTTCCGCTGAATTGAGACATTCTGAATTGACAAATATTATCAGTTAATTTGTATGAGTAGATAATAATAAACCCTTCTTTCTATATATCGGTATAATTTAATGTATTAGGTAGTTTCAGTATATATTATGAAGGACTTTTGTAATCTGTTAATAAAGATAAATAAAACTTAATCTTTAACAGAGCAATAATTAATCAGATTTTATGTTCAGTTTTGTTTGACTTTTAAAGTAAGATTTAGTAAACTTATAAAAGGTTGACGACATAATATTCTATTAATTTTAACAATTGGGATAAATTGCATAAAATAATCCATGTAAAGCAAAAAAATCATGATTATTAAGATAAATCTTGATAAAAATATTGAAATATTAAGTAAAAAAGGTTATTATATTATAGGAGAAAACGTTTTAGAAATTAATAATAGAACGTTTTCATATTTTTAAAGAAAAATAATTCAGAATTTAATCTCAGTTATTATAATTATAACTATGACAGGAGGGTTCGAAATGAGTGAGGTTAAAAAAATAGGTATTTTAACAGGTGGTGGTGATTGTCCCGGCCTGAATGCCGTAATCAGGGCCATTACCAGGACAGCAATTGGTAAATATGGTGTTGAAGTAGAGGGTTTTGTAAATGGATATAAGGGATTATATAATGGTGATACTATTAAACTTGATATGGAAAGTACTTCTGGTATTTTACATAAAGGTGGGACCATACTTTATACATCTAACAAAACCAATCTTTTTAGGATGCCATTTAAAGAAGACGGAGAAATAGTTTATAAAGATCTCTCTGATGTGGGTGTGGAAAATATCAAGAAGGCAGGAATGGATGCTCTGGTTATTATCGGTGGAGATGGAACATTGACAAGCGCCAGGGATTTTCATAGAAAAGGTGTTAACATTATTGGTGTTCCAAAAACAATTGATAATGATCTTGCCTGTACAGATATCACCTTTGGATTTGATACAGCAGTTGCTGTTGCTACTGAAGCCCTGGACAGGCTTCATACTACTGCGGAGTCCCATCATAGAATTATGTGTCTTGAAGTTATGGGACGTTATGCAGGCTGGATTGCTCTTGATGCTGGTCTTGCCGGAGGAGCAGATGTTATTCTAATTCCAGAAATACCTTATGATATTGGGAAGGTAGCAGAAAAAATTAAGGAGAGAAAAGCTGCTGGTAAGAGATTTAGTATTGTGGTAGTAGCTGAAGGTGCTAAATCTGTTACTGGTGAAATGGTAGTCAAGAATGTTGTTGAAGATAGTCCTGATCCTATCAGGTTGGGTGGAATAGCAGATCAGGTTTCAAGTCAACTTGAGGAGCTTGTTGGCCTGGAATCACGTGCTACGATTCTGGGACACCTGCAGAGGGGTGGATCTCCAACAGCATATGATAGAAATATCTCTACTCGCTATGGAAAAGCTGCTGTTGATCTGGCGATGCAGGGTAAATTTGGAAGCATGGTTACTCTGAAAGGTAATAAAACATCTTCAGCACTTTTAGAAGATGTAATTGGCCAGCTTAAAAATGTTGACCCCAATGGAGAAAAGGTAGAAACAGCCAAGAGTATTGGTATATCTTTTGGTGACTAATTAAGCTAATTTTCAATTATGGTATAAAGTTTAATAAACATGATGAAAAGTAATTACTCTTTACATATTTCCTGTAAAAAGTAGTTACTTTTTTGTTTTGGTATTCTTTAATTAATAAATTCTTTTTATTTTATTAACCCTCATAATTTTGCTGTATATAATTATGATATATATCGTATCTTCATGTGGAAATATTCATTTGATAATAAAAAAAGGGAATAGAATAAAATATATGTTTATTTTGATAAAAATCAGTTTATTTAGAAGGAATAAAGGTTTTTATAGCGAATTATATCATATAAAGTTTTTATTTTATTATCAATATACAAAACCGGTTTAATAATTATTTATATATATTATTATAATAATTAAGGAGGAGATTATGAAAAAGCTAAAGGATTTCTTTAAATGGAAAAAATCGAAGAAAAAGGGTGCCGGTAAATTAAGCTTTACAAAAATTAAGGTCAAGACAATACTGATTGTTTCTTTTTTGATGCTGGGTATTATTCCTCTTGCTGTGGTCAGTTTTACTACATATCAGGGCTCAAGAGATACAATTCTGGATGAAGTAGGTTTTTATTCTCATGTAATAGTTAACCAAATTGTAGATAAATTGGATAATAAGTTTGCCGAGTTTCATAATTCAACAAGTTTAATTGTTAATGATACAGAGTTAAATAGTTTACTGGCAAACCTGGAATATAGTAGTGCTTATGATAAAATGATAGCTACTCAGGATATCAGGGAAGCAGTGGAATCTGTAGGTAATTCAAATGATGATATCTATGGTATTGCCATCTTCCGTAAAGATGCAGATAACTTTTATGGCAAAACCTCACGGACAACTATTGAAAACATGCTGGGTGAGAACTTTGAGGAGAGCAATCTATATGAAGAGATTTTGAATAGTGGTTCTCAGTGGTTAACTGGCATTAATGGAAATTATGAAAATGTCTTTTATATGAGAAGGATGATGGATTTAAGATCATCAAGGGCCTTTGGGGTAATGGTATATGTAGTAAAAAGTGAAGTCTTCAATAGGATAATAAGAGAGGCTGAATTTAGTGAGGGTGCTGAGGTCAGATTATTTGATCAGGACGGGTATATAATTACCGCATTAAATGAAGAATTACAGGGACAAGAATACTCTGGTCCTATTGATTTTGAGCAGGAAACTGAATATAGCACAGTTGATAATAGACTGCTTGCTTATGCAACAACTTCTAACAACTGGAGACTACTGAGTTCAGTGCCAGTTAGTTCTCTAATGACTAACATTTACAGGGTAGGATACACTACATTTATTATGGCTGTTGGTTTTGGTTTACTGGCTATAATTCTAGGTCTTATCATCGCTTCAGGAATATCAAATCCATTACAGAAAATCATGGACTTAATGAGTAAAGTAGAGAATGGAGACTTAACAGTGAGTTCTGATCTGGAAGGTAAAAATGAAATAGGACAGCTTTCCAGTAGCTTTAATACAATGATAAAAAATATCCGTGAACTAATTAATAACACTAGAAGGATTAGTGATACAGTACTTAGAGATACTGGTGTTATTAATGAAGTTTCAAAACAATCTTATTCATCAGCTCAACAGGTTTCTGAATCCATTGAAACAATATCGATTGGTGCACAGGAACAGGCCGATGAGGCACAGTCCAGTACTGAAGTAATGGAGTTACTGGCTGAACGTATTGGAAATGTGAATAACTACATTAAATCAGTGCTTGAAGTAGCCAGGGAAATAAAAATTACCAGTCGTAATGCTGGTGATACAGTAAATGAATTGAATGAAAAGAGTAATACAACAGCCGAAATGTCAAATAGAGTAAAAGAAGATATAAATATACTGAATAATAAGGCTCTGGAAATCAGTAAAATTGTTGATCTGATAGATAATATTAGTGAGCAGACCAGTCTTCTTTCTCTCAATGCTTCCATAGAGGCTGCACGTGCCGGGGCTGCTGGTAAGGGCTTTGGCGTTGTTGCGGAGGAGATTAAACATCTGGCTGAACAGACAGGTGAAGCTACCCAAACAATAGCCAGTATCGTTGAAGAGATTCTAAAGGAATCACAGAATACAGTGGAGGAGTTTGAAAAGGCCAATCAATTTTTCGAAGAGCAAAATACTTCGGTTCATGAAACTGAACAGGCTTTTAAGGCGATTATCAGCTCTCTAGATACAATAACAGAAGAGGTCAGTAGGGTTAATAATGCAATAGCAGAAATTAATGATTATAAGAATAAAGCAGTTGATGAAATAGTCAGTATATCCTCTATTGCTCAGGAGGCAGCTGCATCTACCGAAGAGGTTACTGCTGCCAGTGAAGAACAGGTTTCTTCTGCCGATCAGTTAGCTAATCTTGCCAGTGAGTTAGAACAAACTGTTAATGAATTGAATAAACACATAGACCGATTTACAGTATAAGCGATAATTTGCTTTTACATGAAACTTGTCTTATCCTTGAGGACAAATTTTAATGAAACTGATGACGATAGAGAATGTCGATAATCAAAATCTAATAATTAAAATACTGCCGGGATTATTATATCTGGCAGTATTTTTTTATCTACATTAATTTCAGGAAAACTTCACTCAAATCTTTTCTTTGATTTGGGTAGAGAGGCTTACTTGTTATTCTTTTAATTAAGGTATATTATAATGATAGAGGATGAAAACTACATAACAACTCAGAAATTAATTTACAGGAGGTTTTAGTAGATGAATAATATACAAAGAGTTATACTCATAATACTTGATAGTGTAGGAATAGGAGCTCTACCTGACGCTGATGAATATGGTGATGTCGGGGCAAATACCCTGGTACATATTGGACAGGAACTGGGTGGGTTGGATTTACCCAATCTTGAAAAAATGGGACTGGGAAAAATCGAATCAATTGAAGGCCTGAAATCTGGAATTAAAGTTACAGCATCTTATGGAAAGATGGCTGAGAAGTCAAAGGGAAAGGATACCACTACAGGCCACTGGGAATTATCCGGTTTGATTCTGGAAGAACCATTCCCCACCTATCCTGATGGTTTCCCGCCGGAAGTAATAGACAAATTTACTGAAGCTATAGGGAGAGATATTCTGGGTAATAAAGCCGCTTCTGGTACCAGGATAATAGAAGAACTGGGGAAAAAACATATGGAGACAGGTAAACCAATTGTATATACCTCTGCAGATAGTGTTTTTCAAATTGCTGCACATGAAGAAATAATACCGGTTGAGGAACTATATGATATCTGTAAAAAGGCACGAGAAATCCTGACAGGTAAACATGCTGTTGGAAGGGTCATAGCCAGGCCTTTTATAGGAAAACCTGGCAATTTTGAAAGAACAGAGCGCAGGGAAGATTTCTCCCTTAAACCAATTGGCGAAACTATGCTTGTTAAGATAGAAGATGGCGGACAGTCCGTCTATGCAGTGGGCAAGATCATAAGTATCTTTGCTGGAAATGGAATTACTCACTCAAACCATACAGTAGATAATATGGATACAGTAAACGCCATAGTAGATTACCTTGAAAAGATGAAGGAGGGATTACTATTTGCCAATCTGGTTGAATTTGACATGATATATGGACACCGACGAGATGTGAAAGGATATGCTGCTGGTCTGAAAGAATTTGATAACAGCTTGCCTGACATAATCAAAAAAATGCAGGAAGATGATGTTCTAATAATTACAGCCGACCACGGTTGTGACCCTACATATAAGGGGACTGACCACACAAGGGAATACGTACCACTACTGGTTTATGGTGATAGGATAAAAGGAGATTATAATATAGGAGTTAGAACTACTTTTGCTGATTTGGCTGCAACTATTACTGAAATGCTCGGGGTTGATAGTGTTGAGAATGGTGAAAGTTTTGCAGAGGAAATAATGATTGACTAGGTTTTTATTCTTTGCTTTTGCTTTAAGAATATAGTGATAAGTGATTAGTTATTGTGCAACACGCATGTTATATTAAATAACTTTATTACAAAAATTAACTAAGTAGGTGATTATATGTTGGAACATATTAATAATATAGCTGATTTTATTAATCAAAAAACAGAGAATAAACCAATAATCGGCTTAATTTTGGGTTCAGGACTGGGGGTGCTGGCTGAAGAGATAGAGGAATCAACGGAAATCCCATATCATAAGATACCCGATTTCCCTGTTTCAACAGTAAGTGGACATGCTGGACAACTCGTTATCGGAACTCTTGAGGGTAAAAACGTAATGGCTATGCAGGGAAGATTTCATTATTATGAGGGATATTCCATGCAGGAACTGACACTACCTGTCAGAGTTATGAAGAAGTTGGGTGTGGAGAAAATGATTGTTAGCAATGCAGCTGGTGGTGTAAATCGTAATTTCTCTCCAGGTGATTTCATGATTATCTCTGATCATATAAATTTAATCGGCGATAACCCTTTACGGGGAGCGAACATGGATGACTTAGGGCCGCGTTTCCCGGACATGACAGAGGCATATAGTAAAAGACTGATATCTATTGCCGAAAATATAGCCTCACAAAATGGAATAATTACCAGAAAAGGTGTTTATGCAGCTTTGAGTGGTCCCACTTATGAAACACCTGCAGAAATTCGTTATCTTGCCGCTAATGGTGTTGATGCAGTAGGTATGTCTACTGTACCGGAAGTGATTGTTGCCAGACATATGGATATGGAAGTTCTGGGGATATCCTGTATAACAAACATGGCTGCTGGAATTCTGCCACAGCCCCTTGATCACAGTGAAGTCGTGGAAACTGCTGAAAGGGTGAAACCTTTATTTATTGAGTTAATTCGAGGTATTATTAAACAACTATAGTCGATAAAGTAACTAATAATTAAATAAAGATAAACATGTCTTACCTATGACTAATATCAAGAACCTGAATAAGAATTTAAGGGGTGATAAACAATGAGGGCATATGATATTATCTATAAAAAAAGGGAAGGTAAAAAACTGGATAAGGATGAAATAAATTATCTGATAGAGGGTTACTCAAAAGGAGATATCCCTGACTATCAAATGTCTGCCTGGGCAATGGCTGTATATTTTCGGGGGCTTGATGACCAGGAAACTGCCAATCTAACCGATGCCATGGCCAGGTCTGGAGATATGATGGATATGTCTGCCATCAATTCCAGAATTGTTGATAAGCATAGTACAGGTGGTGTGGGTGATAAAACCAGCCTGGTACTGGGGCCGCTGGTAAGTGCTGCGGGTATCCCGGTTGCCAAAATGTCTGGAAGGGGCCTTGGTCATACAGGGGGCACAATAGACAAACTGGAATCTATACCGGAGTTTAATACAGAGATAAGCAGTGCGGAATTTATTGAAAATGTTAAATCTATTGGTATCTCAATTATGGCCCAGACAGCAGATATAACACCCGCAGATAAAAAACTATATGGTTTACGGGATGTTACTGCTACCATTGAATCAATTCCCCTGATTGCAAGTAGTATTATGAGTAAAAAAATAGCCGGGGGAGCTGATGGTATTGTTCTAGATGTAAAAACAGGTAATGGGGCTTTTATGCAGGAATTATCTGAAGCAAAGAAGCTGGCTGAAAAAATGGTTACTATTGGTAAGAATGTTGGGAGAAATACTATAGCAGTTATCTCCGATATGAATCAACCACTGGGATACTGTGTTGGTAATATTCTTGAGGTGGAAGAAGCGATAGATTGTCTATCGGGTAAAGGTCCTGATGATCTGAGAGAACTCTGTCTGACAATCGGTTCATATATGCTGATACTTGCAGAAAAAGCAGACGATTTTAAAGAGGGTTATCAAATTCTTTCAGATATAATAGACTCCGGGAAAGCCCTGGAGAGATTTATACAGTTTGTTGAGAAACAGGGTGGTGATGCTGAATTGATAAAAAACAGGAATCTCCCGGAAGCAGAAAATAACTTTATGGTTGAAGCTGAACATTCCGGATTTGTTAATTCTATTAATGCCAGAGAAATCGGTCTATCTGCCATGCTTCTTGGCGCAGGTCGCGAAACCAGAGAAAGCAAAATAGATTATCAGGTTGGCATCAGACTAATGAAAAAAGTAGGAGACAGAGTAGAAAAAAGAGAACCCCTGACGGTGGTTTATTATAATCAAGACGAAAAAGTAGATGAAGTTAAGAAAATGATAAAAGATGCCTATACTATTAAAGATGAAAAAAAAGAAAAGCTGGAGTTAATATATGATGTTATAAAATGAATCTTTTCCGGGTAAAACACTCCTTTAGAAGGAAAATAGGGATGTTAGATAAATTTGGTGGTCTTTCGATAGCTTAGAATAATATAAAAATATGATAATAATTGAATTAGTAAGTGAGGACAGTTAAGATATTGTTCTCACTTCTTTTATGATCTTAAAATGCTCTTTAACTTTATAAAAATATTTAACAGATTTTCTGAAGAATAATTCATATAAAAAATTAGAGCAAGAGGAAATAATTTGAAGTATTTTCAAAGAAAATTGATTGTTTATAACAGTAAAGTATGATATCATTTTTACTATAAAGAAAAAAATGTAAAAAAATATACTAAACAATAACAATTTGTTCAAATAGAGAGGAGTATGCCCTAATTTTGTTGAGTCTATTATTCCTTTGGATTATTATAAAATCTTTTACTGCTGGTGATGGATATCATTTGAATCATGATTCTCCTGTCAGAGATGCTGGATTAGATGGAGATTACTCAGGTCTATATTGTCAATTAGGAAGTAATTAGAAAGAAATGCTTACGAAAGTAAAAATATTAAGAATAATTACTTAAAAGGAGTTGCTTTATTATGAAAAAGTATCAACAGAATTTATTAATGAGAATCTTGCTATTATCTTTAATATTGGTTTTTATAGTGGTATCTATAATAGGATGTACAGAGTCGTTAAAGGATGATGCAAATATCCCTGACGATGATCCTGTGCCAACCCCTGTGGAGCCGGCAGACCCGATACCTGTGGAACCTGGAGAAATTATCGAAACAGATTATGTGACAATCAGCGATATGACTTTTTACTTTGATGATGATTATCAAGTAGGAACTTTTGCCAATGGTGATTACTGGGTACTTGGTCCGGTAACTATTGACAGGATTACTCCAGATTATGACGGATACAACTATGGGTGGGAAGTAAATCCTGTTGTTGAAGGAGGAGCTGGTTTCCAGGATGGGTGTTATGATGATAAATTTGATCCCTCATTAGTCCCAGATTTACCATATACAGCAGAAAGAAGTCTTTCAATTGTAAAAACTACACCATATACTGAGTCCCCCCTAAATAGACCATGTATTAAGACTGCTGCAGTTCTAACTGTTGTAGATGAGATTCCACTTCAAAATGGAGCAGCTGTATTCCGGCCGCCATATGTTGGAGATGAAAAACCATATTATTATGTCAGTGATGTAAGGACTGATCTGCTGCCTTCCTATGAACCGGTCGATAATATGCCCTCGCTGGAATCGATAGAGGAGAGTTTCAGCAAATTATGGTTGGACCATAAGCCATATAGATTTGGACGTGCTTTACATCCCTATGATCATATGCATAATTACTGGCCTGACAATACTTATAAAGTTAATGCAACAGTTTTACGGCTTATGATAGATGAACCCATTGAAGAGAAGAAACAGGCATTAATTAACTTTATTAATTACGGTCTTGATCACATATATATGATGGATCTAGGGCAGACCTGGTTTGGGGGAGGCCATCACTGTGGTCATAGAATAGCTCCTGCATTTGCTGCGGTAATGTTAGGTGTTGACGAATCGAAGGCATTTATGCGGAATGCTGAATTTTTTCATGATAAAATGTTTTTCCATGAAGGTGAAAATACAGATGGCTTAGTACTATGGGGTGAACCAACATCTGAAGATAAATATTGGGGTTATTATGACGGTACTGGTGGTGATAAAGAAGCCAGAGATCCATATGGTTATGTAGATGGGCCAACTGATTATCAGGGGATCACAGCACCGGCACATGTTGGTCAGTTACTGGCAAGTCACCTTATGCCTGAGCTTAAGGAAGCATGGGATATGGAAGTGTGGTCAAAAATGGAGAATTATACTGACCGTTGGGTTCTACATGGTAGATGGACACTTCCGGATCCAGCTGCACCTTTTGATGGTAATCCTGAAAATTATGAAATAACTTATGGTACTGATAAAGAAACAGGCCAATTAATCACAGGAAATGGTAGATTTCCTGACGATCATGGTACATTAAGAAACTCCAGATATCCAGGTGATTTTGTAATGGCTATGTGGAATACCTATAGAAGTTCTATTCAAGGCGCTGAAAAAAAACCTCCATTTACAACAATAATCCGACCATATGATGCCAGAGAAGTTAGTGATGTTGTAGAGATTCAAGCAACAGCTTTTGGTATTCACGGTATCGAATCAGTGCAATTCAAAGTTGATGGCAGTAGTATTGGAACAGTAACTGCACCTGTGGAAGAAACATCAACTACATATCAGCTATCATGGGATACCCATAGTTACAGTAATGGCAATTATGAACTGACAGTTATTGCAACAGATGGTAGAGGTAACACCTATGAGTCTATGGTTGTTGATGTTACTGTTGATAATTAATAATAAATTGACAGAAAAGTGGGGATGTTTTTATGTCAAAAAGTAAAATTAAAATAAATGTAGTATTTATATTATTATTGTGTGTTTTATTATCTATTGTTGGTTGTTCTGAAGGGCTACTTGATACAGGTTTACCAGATGATTTTGACGACCCAACTGTTCCTGATAATCCAGTTGGACCTACAGGTCAAGCATATTATGTATCTGTAAACGCAGAGGGAGTTAATGATGGTTCAGACTGGACTAATGCATGGCAGGGTCCAGAGGACATAGATTGGGATATAATAGAAGCAGGGGATGTTATATACATAGCAGGTGGTACTTATAATAAAACACTGGATGTTCAGGGTAATGGAACAGAAGATGAGTGGATTTTTATCAAAAGAGCAACAGACTCAGAACATGGGATTAATCTGGGTTGGGTTTCTGAATATGATAATACTGTTAGGTTTATAGATGGAGCTAATATAAAAGTAAATACTCAATCCTTTATAAATATTGATGGTGTTGTAAAAGATGGTTTTTATGTTGATTCAGCTGAGGATTATAATTGGGAACCTTATGGTATTGATGTCAGGGGATCAAATAATGTAAAGATTCAATATGTGACAGTTGATGGATCAAATAATGAAAAAGACATCAGGGGAGTATATAACGTTGGCTCTAGCAATATTGAATATAGCCATCTTAATCTTAAAAATCTACCAAATGATGGCTTTGTAATATATGGGAATAATATTACTATTGAGCATTGTGTAATTGGTCCTAAGATTTCTTCCATAGTTGGTAAACATGGAGATGGTCTTGAAATACAATCTACTACAAACACTATATTTAGATATAATACCCTGGACTGGGCAGGTGATGGGTTTATGTTTGGCAGTACGGGGGAAGATGTAGGGACTCTGCACATATATGGTAATATATTTACCGGCGGAGGAAGTGCTGGTGGAAATTCATTTAAAACAAATTCTAAGAACCCAGATGTGGGCCCATTATACATATATAACAACACATTCTATGATCTATACCGTAGTTTGGTTTTGAGATCTAATACAACTGCTTATATAAAGAACAATATATTTTATGATGTAGATAAATTATTCGCTGATTTTGGAATCGGGGTACATGATTATAATTATTTTATGGAAAGTACAAGCTCTGATACAAGACCGCCTGATGAATTACACCGGGTAATAGGGGATGACCCCTTTGTAGATGTAGAAAATGGGGATTATAGGCTAGTTCCTGGTTCTACCGCTATAGATGCTGGGGTTGATTTAGGTGAGCTGTATCAAAAAGATAGAGCGGGTAATATTAGAGGTGCTGATGGTAGCTGGGATATAGGGGTATATGAGTTTTTGTCAGGAAGTACTGATGATCAACATGCCCCCGGCACACCTGCTGCACTAACGGCAGAAGTACTTTCCAGTACTGAAATTTCTCTTTCCTGGAATGAGTCAATAGATAATATAGGAGTAACATCATATAATCTTTATCGTAGAACTCTTGAGCAGGAGGAATATGAACTAATTGCAAGTGTTACTGATGCTACATATACAGATGATGATGTGGATGAAAATATTAATTATCAATATACTGTAACGGCTGTAGATGAAGCAGGTAATGAGAGTGATAAGCACTTTGATATTAATATTTGGTGTAGGGAAGGCAGCAGGACTATCTGGGCAGAAAGCTGTAGTCAGGAAGATGTCCAGGCTGCTATTAATACTGCAAATAATGGTGATACAGTAATTCTCCCTGCTGGCACTGGGAATTGGGAAACTAGAGTCAAAGTCGAATATAAGGGGTTAATTATCCAGGGGACTGGGGTTGATAAGACAAAAATTCGGAGTGCGGGTACCGGTACCCTGATATACTTTAATCGTTTCAATGACTATTTTGCAAGAATTACGGGTATATCATTTCATGGAAATGATCAGGCTATTGCTATTGATATGCATGCACTTTGGGGCAGTGATGGTAGAGGGCCGGCTTTGATACGTATTGACCACAACCGATTTGAACACTGTTCTTCGAGAGCTGTTTTATTGTGGAGGTATATTGAGGGTCTTATTGACAATAATGAATTTATAAATAATGCAGCCAGTGATGTAGTTTATTATGGAGATAACGACTGGGCCTACCATCGGCCAGAAACACTGGGTTCAATTCATGCTGTCTATATAGAGAATAATACATTTACATATACAGGAGAAGGTAATGACCCAAATCATGCAGTTGCCAGTAATGATGGTGCTCGCTATGTCTTTCGTAATAATTACATTTCCTGTAATACTAGAAGGTCTGGCTATCATCTCGGTGCACCAATAGATGCCCATGGGAACCATTTTAGCGGAAGAGGAACATTTAGTTATGAGGTCTATGGTAATACAATAAACTCTGACAGCTGGCGTGGTATGTACATCAGGGGGGGTACCGGGGTTATATATGATAATGACCTTCAAGGGAATTACAATTATCCTATTCATTTAACTAACTATAATTCTTTCCGTGGGGATTATGAAGAGATTGAGTATCCATGTATTGATCAGATACATGATCTATATATCTGGGATAATAGATACAATGGTGAACCTGTCTCAGCAGAGGTGATGCAAGATGGAAATGTCCCATTACATATTCAGGAAGGCAGAGATTTCTTTCATGAAGAGAAAGCAGATTATGTACCATTCGAATATCCTCATCCCTGGACAGAGGTATATCCTCAATATTAATATGGTTACTTCATGAGGATAAGATGTATGCTGGTAAGATATATGAGGGCAAGGTATATTTGTCAATAGATATAACAAAAATAATATAAGTTTTCTTGAGTGTTGTGGATAGATGATGGTGAAATTGTTGTACCAGAATTTCCTTATAAAGGTGAGATATACTTTGTAGATAAAAATCATTCTGAAGGCTCTGATGAAAACGGAGATGGCAGTTTTGATTCGCCTTGGAAGACAATAAGATATGGACTGCAGAATATAAGTTCTGGAGATGCGCTGTTAGTTCTGGGTAATAACGCTACAAGTCCAGTGGTTTATGAGGAGAGGATTGAATCTACTGATCCACGACCATTAGTTCCTGCTGGTACTCCAGACCGGTACACTGTCATCAGAGCATATCCCAGACGCAGTGTAAGGATGGAGGGCTTTTTCATAAGAGATGCATCCTATGTCAGGATTGAAGGATTCCAAATTACAAATGATCTTACAGGATGGGATGGGTCTGGTATTCAGATAAGGAGTGTTGATAACGATATTAAAGGAATATCTCGCCTAGTGGGTCGGGGATGGGATATTGGCCCTTATGAATATGATGGGTAATTTTTCAAGTAGTAATGTTATGAACTTTAACTATTTTTAATATTGGCGATTAATTGAGGGTAATCTATTGTGACTTCTGTTTGTTTTGAAAGAGCATTTTAACTAAGAAAAAGAGGTGTTTTTCATGAAAACATTAGAGTCTAAAATAAAAGATGTTACTGTATTTACTGATCGAGCTCAGATTACAAGAGAGGCGAAAATCGAATTGGATAAGGGTCATCAAACCCTTATATTTGATAATCTGCCTCGGGATATTGATAAAAATAGTATTCAGGCAGATGGAAAGGGTCATGCAATACTAAGGGATATTAAATTTATGTCTGTACAATATTCTGAATCTCCAGACTTAGATATAAATAAACTCCAAAAAGAAAGAGAAAAGCTTAATGATGATATTGTAGATATAGATGACATCATAAATCATGCACATAGTGAAAAGGCATTTCTGGACAATATTGTAACAAGACTTACTTTTGCTTCACAACATGCTGAGAAAAATATCATGCCAGACCCAGATCCCGAAAAATGGGTCAAAATGGTCGATTTCTATAGAGAGAAAATTGATTCTATTGATAAAGAGATCAGAACTCAAGAACGGGAGAAAAGGGAAATCACAAAAGAATTGGATAAAATAGAGAGGGAACTAAGGGATTCAGGAAATAAGGATTATAAAACAAAATATCAGGTTGAAGTTAAAGTTGAAATGAAAGAAGAGGGAGAGTTGGTTCTGGACCTGAGCTATATAGTATATGGACCAACATGGTATCCTGTGTATGATATCAGGGTATATTCCAAATTGAAGAATCTAAAATTGGAATATAATGCGATGATCAAACAGGCCACAGGAGAAGACTGGGAGAATACAAATATAAGTCTATCAACCGCACGACCGGCTATTGGCGGTCAACAGCCAGAATTATTGCCCTGGAGAATAGATATATATCATCCTGACGATTTTACAGTACGCCAGAAAGAAGTAATGTATGAAAAAAAGGCGCCTAATAAAGTTCTGAGACCAATGGTCTCAGAAGTTGCTTATCCAGAGGAAAATATTAAGGAAGAAGCTGTAGTAGTAGATGGTATGACTTCAGTAGTATTTTCAATTAATGATAAGGTAAGTGTTCCTGGCGACAATCATCCTCATAAACTATCAGTAAAGAGAACTGAGCTGCCGGCAAAGTTTCACTATTCCAGTGTTCCTAAATTGTCTCAATATGCTTATCTGAAAGTTAAAGCTAAGAATAATACTGATTTTCCTTTTCTATCTGGCAGTACAAATGTATTTCTTGACGGTAGTTTTGTATCTAATTCTCATCTGGAATTTGTGTCACCAGGAGAAAAGTTCTGGACATCCCTGGGTGTTGATGAAGGAATTAACATAGAATATCAATTAATTAAAAAATATTACGAAGATGAAGGTGTTTTCACAAAGAAAACTAAGATAAATAATGAATACCTCATAACAATTCAAAATAACAAAAAAACTGAGGAAGAAATTGTAATATATGATCAACTACCTATTTCTGAAAATGCTGATATTAATGTTAATCTGGTAACACCAGAAATTAAGAAAGATACAAAAAATCCCGTAATAAATAATCTAAAATTCCTGGAGTGGAAATATACGATAAAACCTGGTGAAAAAATAGAAATACCTTTTGAATATATTATTGACTACCCAAAGGATGTTAAGATTACAGGGATATAATATGTTCAGTTAATACTGTTCTAAGGTGTTTCAAAAATTTTTTGGGATTCTAAATTCTATAAAAAAGGATGGATTATAATGAATAATGATGTGAAGAGAAAAAATACAGGTTTTTTTAGAATTCTTTTGATTTGTTTATTACTAGTAAGCATGGCATTCTATGTAGTAGGATGTTCAGGAAATCTTGGTATAGATGATCAGGATGAAACCTTACCTGACCCTGTTGAACCTAAAGAGCCTATAGAGGTAGAACCAGGTGAAATAGTTGAGACAGATTATGTAACTATTAATGAAATAACATTTTATTTTGATGACATCTATCAGGTAGGTATTTTTGCAAGTGGTGACTACTGGGTCCTGGGACCAGTTACTATTGATGAAATTACTCCTGAATATGATGGATATAATTATGGTTGGGAAGTCAATCCTGTTGTTGAAGGAGGCCACGGTTTCCAGGATGGTGGTGAGGGCGGAGGATTTGACCCATCACTGGTACCACAATTACCTTATACCAGTGAAGGAACTATATCTATAGTAAAGACTACACCCTATACTGGTGATGCACCAAGGAATAGGCCCTGTATAAAAACTGCCGAGGTATTGACAGTTGTTGAGGAAATCCCGCCCGCCAATGGCTCTGCTGTTTTTCGGCCCCCATATGTCGGTGATGAAAAGCCTTACTATTATGTTGAAGACTTGAAAATCAATTTATTACCATCATATGAACCTGTTTCAAATATGCCTACTCTGGAATCTATAGAGGAACGTTTCAGTAAGTTAAATCTTGATCATAAGACTGGTAAAACAGGACGAGCATTACGCCCCCATGATCATATGGCAAATTACCAGCCCAAAAACACTCCTTACTATAATAATGCAGTTCTGCGTTTTATGATAGAGGGCTCGATCGAGGATAAACTCCCTGCCATGATACAGGTTGTTCAGACTGGAATCGATAAGATACATATGATATATCTGGGACAGACCTGGCCAGGCGGAGGCGGTCATCAACCGGGTCACAGGATTTTGCCAGCTTTTGCGGCGGTTATGCTTGATATTCAAAAAGCCAAGGATGAATTAAGAGAAGCTACTTTCTTTCATGGGATGAACTTGTTCTATGTAGGACAAAATACTGATGACCTTACCCTCTGGGGGGTAGATAGTAGCGAGTCGAATTACTGGCACTATGTGATATATAGATCAGGAAATCGATCTATAAAGGACCCTTATGGATATATTGATGGAGGTAAGGCTTCAGATGAGTCATATCAACATATTACTACACAGTCACATAAAGGAGAGATACTTGCAACTCATTTGATGCCTGAACTTAAGGAAGCATGGAATCCAGAGGAATGGAGTATGGTATCAAATTATGTAGATAGATGGGTGCATTTTGGTAAATGGACTATGCCTGATCCAATGGCTCCATGTGATGGAAATCCGGATAATTATGAAGTCACATATGGTCCTGATGAAGATACAGAAATTCCAATTGAAGGAGAGGGGCGTTTTCCTGATTACCATGGTACACTCAGAGATTCTGGTCAATATAAGAGTGCTATGGTAGCAGAATTGTGGGATACTTATCGCCATAGAATTCCCGGTGCTGAAAATGAGCCTCC
>JBKGXW010000043.1:0-17896 GCA_046546395.1 Halanaerobiales bacterium | reverse complement strand
ATAATTAAAACTATCAAGAAAATTAGGTATATATATAACAAGATTGGAAGTGTATATAAAATGGTTATTAAAAAATTACTTGATAAAAAAACTCTATCAAAAAAAATAGAAAAACTAAGATCTGAACTTCAGAACATGGTTACTGATGCCAGTCATGGTTTCAAGAATACAGAAATTATCAAAAAAAGTCAGGAATTGGACGAGCTAATCAATCTATATAACTCCAGGAAATAATTATCCACTGTCCATATCAATATATAAATAATTATTTTGAAATATCAATTCGTCATAGTCTGTCCTCAATGATCTGATACTGGCTCTATTATATACTTTAAGGCATTAAAAAAACCAATGAAAGTCCAGTACAAGAAAATCCAGTGCAACTCAATTCGATTCTTAAGTATCAGCTTATCCCGGGAGGTAATGGAAGAGAAAAAAAGGCTAAGAGAGGAGAAACCAAGCAGAAAAACCCAGATATAAGTACCTGGACCTTATCATACTATTAATCCACAATCTCATCAATATCTATCTTGCAGAAAATATCAATAATATCTGGATCAAATTCTGTCCCTGCACAATAGCGCAATTCCTCAACTGCCTCCCTGTGGGACATTGCTTTTCGATAAGGGCGATCATGTGTCATCACATCATAGGCATCAACAACTGCAATAATCCTGGAAAGTAAAGGAATATCACACCCCGCCTTTCCAAGGGGATAACCCTTTCCGTCCCATCTTTCATGGTGTGCCAGTATATAATTAGCAATCTGCGATAGTTCAAAAGAGGCATGAGCAATACGATAACCAGCTTCAGAGTGTTTCATAACCTCCTGCAACTCTTTCCTGTTAAGGGGCCCCGGTTTGTTGAGTATGTGATCATCTACCGCTACTTTTCCGATATCATGAAGCATTGCCAACAATTTAAGATCATCAAGTTCATTATCCATTAGTTCCATATGATAACCCAGCTTTTCAGCAATCCCGGCCATCCTTTCTGCATGTCCGGCAGTCTCATAACATTTTTCCATCAATGTTTCCTTCAGAGAGTCCAGTAATGAACTGCGAAAACTCTTTGATTCCAATAACTTATGGCGGTACATAATATCTTCTGCTTCTTTCATTACCAATTCTATATCTTTATCTATATCTATTTTTGTAGAATAACCCAGAGAAACACTCAGTTGAACCTGCGAATCCTCCTCCGCCTGACATGCTTTCTTTATCTCACGACAAATTTTATTCCTACTTTTTGTATCCTTGCCGGGTAAGAGAATAACAAACTCATCACCACCCCAGCGAACTATTAAATCCTCTTTAGAACATACATCTTTGAAAATATTCGCTATCATCTGCAGTATCTGATCACCAATAGTGTGACCAAAAACATCATTAGTTACCTTCAGGCCATTTAGATCTCCTATGATAACAGAAAGGGGAAGATTCTCTTCTTTATCATATTCCGGCAATACCTTATCCAGATAGGTACGATTGTGTAATCCAGTCAGTGTATCAAAATAGGCTGATTCCTGTAAATCAGAGAACAGAATAAGATTATCAATAGCATTAGCAAACTGGCTGCAGAGGATACGTAAAGTGTCCAGCAGCAAATCAGATATATTATATAATGTATACATGTTATCAAATAATACCACTCCCACTATACCAGTATTTGCTTTCAGTGGGAACCAGTATCCCTGGATATTATCCATGGCTATATAGTCCTCTGATAAGTCGGGTAATTCCGGGTAACTATCTACTGTATAAAATTCTCCCTTTTCATTTATCCCCTTCCCAGAGACTATCTCTTTATTCTGGTTAATGAGGAAGGTAGTTATCCTGTCAAAACGGAAATTTCTGATTATCATCTCCATAAAGGTAGATATCAGAGGCTCCATCTCATTAATGGCTTGAAGCTTACTGTTTATTTCTATGGATGTATCTGTATTACGTTTTATTCTCAGTGTATCTGTTTTAAATAAAATATTACTCAAACCCAGGGAAATAGCCCTGGCAATTATTTTAATATCACCTATCTGTTTACCTGAAAGGTAACCCTTTGTTTTTAATTCAATCATCCCGAGTATCTGACTGGTATCTGACAGTGGAACCATAAGGTAATAATTATTCTGATCTTCAAAACTAAAAATATCTTTATCTCTGGAAACTTCACGGGGAAGTTGATAGAGGGTGATGACATCATAGCCCGGCCTCCATCCATTTGCAGTATATATAACTTCTTCTTTTAGGTTTTTCATCTGTTCGTCAATGATATATATATGAAGTTGTTCTATTATCTCTTCCAGACTTTCAAATAAGAATCGTGCTGTTTTTTCATAAATCAATGAATCGTCAAAATTTTTGGACAGGATTTCAGCAGCTTTCAGGCCGATAACTGCAGGATTATCGATTACAAACAAATCCTGACTCTTCATCTTTTCTGGCTTCTTTTTCTTAATCATCTACTTTCATCTCCCAGGACATACTGAGCAATTCCTCTATGCTTTTATCAGTATTTTCCAGTAAAGAATATACTTCCTTATCTATCTCACTGCTTCCTTTCTCGATTAGCTTCCAGAGACTCTGTACTATCCCTTTTGTCATGATATCCTCAATAGTAGTCCAGGCCGGATGAGGTGGATAAGTTATGGCATTTAAGGTCTGTTGATACATGGTATTAATCCTCTCATCATTTGCTCTTTGTGCCCAGAATTGGCTATCAAAAGCGGGTACCTTACCTGTTACCTTAATCCAGTCATTTATAAATTCATCACGTATTAAAAATTGAACCAACTGCCAGGCTTTTTCCTTATTCCTGCACTGTGATGATACAACCAGAGCAGAACCTCCTCCATAACTGGAAGATTGATTATGATTGTTCGGAAATGGCAGCACAGTATACCTGAAATTTCCCTCTCTTGAATCCTTTGTATTTTTCGAGATATCTTCAACAATCCCATACCAGCTTCCTATGTAAAAAAAATAACCCCCCTGTCGGTAAAATTCTTCATTCAGTTCATAGGGATGTTTTTCCATATCAGCCCTGGTAACCCTGGAAACCTGCATTAAATCGACCAGATAAGAAATATTTTCCATGACCACAGGGTCAGTCAATATTGACGGTGAGCCATATAGTTCAGGGAATTTCCACCCTCTGGCCCAGAGCAGTGCAAAAAAACGGTGTAAGGTGTCATTTTCTGCCTTGAGGGAAAAAGCAAGTAATTTTGGTATCTCTTGATTTTCTTTCCTTTGATAAACAAGTTTTTTACAGGTATTATACAGGCCGTCTAAATTTTTCAGATCTGCCAGATTAACATTATATTTATCCATATAGTCTTTCCGTGCAGCAAGGATAATTGTTTCTATTATCCAGGGCACAGCGTATTGTCTATCCTTAAATATACAGACTTTATTCATATTACTGGAAAAAGATTCTTTAACAGCCAGGTTAGCAGGGACAGGAGCAATATAGCCCATATAGGCCAGTGTTCTGACCCATGTTGTACCTACCTGAATAATATCAGGAGCAGTATCATTTTTATATGCCTTGATCAAAGCCTCAAAAGCCCTATTCCAGGTTATCAGTTTCAACTGGATACCAACATTGTTTTTTATTTGAAAGTGACAAAACTTATCTTTCAGAAAGCGGAGGACCTCGTGTTCATTTGAAGTTATTATTAACCATATCTTTAGCTTGCTTTCACACATTGATACCACCACCTGTTCCGGCTTTTATATTTAATCCGGTTTTATACTTAATATGACATATTAAATTAATATCTTCTAAAATACTATCTATTTCTAAATTAATTATATACCATAAGATTTTACTCGTCAAAGGTGTGTTATCAGTAGATTTTTAAAAATCCAATGATAGAAAAACTTCAACTACTTCAGGGTCAAATTGACTACCAGAACATCTTTTTAGCTCGTCCAGGGCTTCCTGATGACTTATCGCTCTTTTATATGGAGCTCCCTGTACCATTACAGTATAAGCATCAATTACAGCCATAATCCTGGATAGAAGCGGTATCTGATACTCCTTCTTCCCAACAGGATAACCCCCGCCGTCCCACCTTTCATGATGGTAAAGTATATATTCTGCAATAGAAGATAATTCAAAGGTGGAATGAGCTATTCGATAACCTGCCTCTGGATGTCTTTTCACCATATCCCATTCATACTCTGTAAGTGGTCCTGTTTTCGTTAAGATACTATTATCTTGAGAAACCTTTCCAACATCGTGCAGCAGTGCAAGCAATTTCAGGTTATCACGATCACTCTCGCTCAAACCCATTTTAGCGGCCATTTTCTCAGAGAGTTCTCTCATCATATCTGTATGCTCAGTACTCTCCTTACATTTTTCATTAAGTGTTGCCTGCAATGATGAAATAAGTGAACTCCTGAAACTTCTGCTCTCCATTAATTTATTTCTGTACATCCTGTTTTCTGCCCTGGCCAGGGTATCACCCAATTCTTCACTGGCAGTAGTCCTGGTTGCAGTCCCTAGAGAAATGCTCACACTTACTTCATTTATATTTTCCAGCTTATTATTTACCCTGTCACAGGTGTTTTTTATATTTTGATAAACGTCCTGCACCTGTTCCTCCACTGTATCAGGAAGTAAAATAAAGAATTCATCTCCTCCCCAGCGAAAAACAATATCCCTATCTCTACTGCAGTCCTCCAGGATACTGGCTACTTTTTTTAGCAATTCATCTCCTGCCTGGTGTCCAAAGACATCATTGGTTATTTTTAAACCATTTACATCACCAATTATTACTGAAATAGGGATGTGTTTAGGGTTTTCATACTCTGCAATAGCTTTCTGAAAAAAACGCCTATTATATAGTCCAGTAAGCCTGTCCCTACAGGCGGCTTTCTGGAGATTGTCAAACATGATAATATTATCTAAGGCACTGGCAAACTGGCTGCATATCACCCTTACTATATCTACCACATGATCAGATGTATCATAAAGTGAATACATATTATCAAATAATACCAGACCCACTTTCCTGGTACTTGTATTAAGGGAAAATAAATAACCGGGTAATTCCTCAATATACCTATAATTACCATCAGGTTCTGGTAAAGTCGGTATCTCTATCACTTCATAGATTTCACTATTTTCTGAGATACCCCTCCCACTGGTAATTTCATTATCTTTATCATACATAAAAATAGTAATCCTATCAAATTTGAACTTACTTATAGTTAACTGAAGGAACTCATTGATCATTTCATCCAGATTAGTAATATATTGAAAGCGATTATTCAATTCAATAAGGACGTCTGTAAATTCGACAGACCGATATTTAGCAAAGTTCAAAATGCTCTGGTTCAGACCAACTGCTATTACCTCAGTCATTTCTATTAAAATACCTTTAACTTCATTTAATAACTCAATGTTCACATATTCTTTAAATTTAAACTCCATTAATCCAATGACCTTATCCTTCACTACCAGCGGAACCAACAGGAGTAAGTTACCCGTATTTGTATTAATAACAGACTTTTGTTTGATCTCATCCGGGAGTTGATAAAAGGGTATAAGGTCATAGCCAGGCTTTACACCATGGATACTGTAAATAATCTCTTCCCTGAAACATTCATTATTATCATCAAATGTATAAATACGTATTTGATCCAGCAAATACTCAAGCTGAGTAAATAAATACTTTCCGGCCTTCAGATATACATCTGGATCATACTTATTAGCAGAAAATATCCTGGAAGTCTCTATTCCGATTTTCAAGAATTTCAAATCACTGTACTTATCCATAATTATTCCAACTCCCAGGCCATATTTAATAGAGTTTTTATGTGCTGGTCGCTTTCTTCTAATATACTATAAATCCTCTCCTCAAGAGGGAGTTCACTTTCTATATATAACTGCCAAAAACAGTGAGATAAATTATTAAACAATATTTTTTCAATATTCCTCCAGACCGGATGCACAGGATAAGATGTTGAATTTACGATCATCTTATACAGTGTCTTTACCTCATCATTGCTATGACGCTGCTGCCAGAAATTAGATTCAAATGCAGGTATAGCACTGGTGTAACCCTGCCATTTTTCAAGGAAATGTCGACTGATAAGCTCTTCTAGCAACCTGGCTGACTTTCCAGGATAGTTTGTCCTGGATGTAACCGCCAACACCGAAGAACCAGAAAATGTACCAAAACTACCCTCTCTGGACGGAAGGGGAAGTATCTTATACTTGCTTTCATACCCATGACTCAATAAATGTGATACTGCACCCATCCAGTTCCCCATATAAAAGACATATGTTCCATAGATATAGAAATTTTCGTTGATTTTGTATGGATGAGTATCTACATCATAACTACTTAATTCTGCAGCTTTAAGTAAATCTGCAAGATATTTGACAACACTGAAAAACTCCTCATTGGCCAGAAAATTATCTAATGACTTATCAAGCTCCGGATAATTATACCCTGCTGCAAATAAAAAAGCAGAAAGCCGGTGAATGGTTTCCATTTCAGGCCTGATCGCAAAAATCAGTGGTTTAAGAGATGTTTTATCTTTCTCTTTTAATTCTGCAAGACGTTTTATCTCCTGATAAAAGCCTTCCCAGCTCCTGATGTTTTCTGGTTCTATATTCAGTTCTTTCATTACATCCTTAGCTATAGCCATTATCATAGTATCAACAGTCCACGGTACAGCTATTCTTTTCCCGTTGTAAATACAGGCTTCATTCAACCATCCCGGTAGGGCTTCCCTGACATTCACGTCTTCTTCAATGGGTTGAATATATTTCAAATGAACCAGGGGGCCGATCCAACTTGAACCAAGCTGTATAACATCCGGGTAATTTCCATTTTTAAATTCTTCAATAATAGTATTAAATGAATTGTTCCAGGAAACGAATTGAAACACCAATTCTACATTCTCCCTTTCCCGAAAGTCCGTTAGCTGACTCTGCAAAAAATCTTCGGCTTCCCTCCCATTTGAAGAATGCATAAGCAATATCTTCAGTTTATCTTTGGACATCTGGTACACCCCTTTTCCATATACTTATAATTCTCTACATATCTGCTATTTCCTTCAAGGATTAGTGCTTTTTTACCTTTTTGTTACAATTAAATATTAAAATCAATACCTGACGGTTACATAATCTAAAATATATTAAAACTGGCCTATCTATAATTAACCTATGTCCATTCCACATTCTGGAAGTATCTTATGCAGTAGTATGTACTTATGTATTGCTGCGGCCCTCATAAAGAGTGTCCAGTCACTCACCGAAAAATTCTCCAGCTTTTTAAACATATGAAAATTATATGTTTTATTCTCAATCCACTGCAGTAAACTGCAGGGGCTATTGGCTTTAACAGCTTTATCGAACCAACTCCTTCTCTGATAGGTCAGCATTCTATCAATATCATTGAAATCACAAAAATCAAAATGATTTTGATGAATACTCTCCAGCCATTTCTGGTGGCGAAAGTGATAATCACCCTCAGTACTTAATAGTTCCTTTATCTTATCAAACTGCCTGTCAAGTAAAGAAGTATCTGCAGCCCTCCCATATTCAGGATTTACTTTAAGGTAGTTTATCATAAACTCAAATAGTAACTTTACAGCAGGAAGAAACCTTTCCTCCAGGTTTTTAATTTCATACGTCTCACCACCTCTGGAGTAAGAGAAGACAGCATAAGGTATATCAGGATTTTTGGCTGCAACAGCATGACCAATAGGCAAAAGAGGCGAAAATATCTTTGCTAACCAGGACAGGATGCACGTTTTTAATGTCAGTCTATCATGACCTTTTACCAATTTAACCAGATTGTAACTATCATAAAAACCCTTGAAGTCCTGATGGCTGAAGGCATCTGCATAGAGATGGAGAAAAATACCCAGCCAGTATAGACCATAATCTTCACCTCCAGCATTTATCACTTCTTCTTTCAATAATTCGATTGGCCTGGATACGGGTCGGGTTATCAGTTTCTCCATTATACTATCGCCTTCAGAAGATGGGATAAAGTGAAATGGTATCCAGACATTGAAGGCATCATTGACATCGACCATCTTGAAAAGAGATAATTTTGCATGAGCAGTCCTGGTCTGATGGAAGATACCGCCATTCATAAACTTAAGGGCATGACCATAAGTAGCATCATCTACCTGCTGTGAGGCGTAAGCGACTATTTCAGCATAGCAGCTATCCATTCCTGCCAGTCTGCAGAGAACATAAATGGCTGTATGATGGAAATCTATTTGCAAATCAATAACCCCCTTCGGATAAAATTGTTTTACTTTCGGATTACTTGCTAAAATCGGATAAAATCGGTTTATCTGCGGATTACATGCTGGAAAACATTCCAACATTTTGTCTAAATCCAGGTTCATAAAATTATATTTCTACATAGCGCCAAAATATCCTGCCAAATATTAGAAATCAACAAAATTAACTTTTCCTATCAAAAAGGTTCCCTAAAGACCCATGGATCCTAAATACCCATTAGTTCTAAATATCTAGTCATTCTAAATAAGTAATCCTAAGTATCCAGGTATCCTCAATATCCAGGCATCCTCAATATTTAGTAATCCTCAATCTAAGAAATATATCAGCGCGAACCTTTTAGCGGAAGGATTTTTCAGTATATTCTCGAAATATAATAAGTGAAGAGACAGGTCTGAAGGGTTACTTTGGATTATGATTCATCCACAGAAAGGTTATCTTGTGCTGAAGTGCAAATTATTTGCTTATATAACCTTTTTATTTTGCAAATATATCATTAAATACACATTTATCTAAAACAGTGAAAAGAACTTACAGAAAAGAGGTTGTCTAAATGTCAATTAAAATAGCTAATTATCAATTTGATGGGCCCTATACATCACTGAAAAAACTTGAAAACAGGGCAGGAATCTATGTAGTCCACTGTCACAAAGATAATAAATATTATATTATCGATATCGGTGAATCTGCCATGGTCAGAAATAGAGTGGAAAGACATGAAAGAATGAAGTGCTGGCTCAGACATAGTGATGGGGGGGATATAGCTGTCTCTGTCTATTATACCAATCACTGGTCACAGGATGGACGCAGCAAATTTGTAAAAAAATTGAGGGAGGAGTATAATCCTCCCTGCGGCAAGAGCAGACTTGATAGTAAACTCAGTTTTCATTAAGGCAAGTCGTTAGCTGGGCTTGATGACCTGATGCTGGACGGGTTTACTTTCTATTCAAAAGACCAGTATATGACTCTTCGCTCTGGACTTTTCACTCCTTGCCTGAAATATCACTCAAGTATATTTCCGGATACTTCCTGAGTAAGGAGATCTGCAGCTACCAGTAGTCCACTGTCCAGATCGCAGACATGGATAACCCCTTCATATTTTTCACTACCTGGTATAAGCTTTATTAGTTTATTTTCTTTATTCAGTAATACCTTTTCATCGAAGAAAACCCCTTCTTCTTCAGGAAAGAGGGCAATGTAACCAATATTTGTCTCGACCAGATCCTGAAAGAAATGTGACCCAAAGGAAAGTTCAGGTACCAGATTGCCATTATAATAGGCCACTTCCATCAAAATACTGACATGGTTTATCTCAGAGAACCTGACAGGTACCCCCAGAGCAGGAGTAGATGTCCCCCATCTCCCCGGGCCTATCAACATCATCGGCAGCTCTATCTGCCTATCTATCAACCTATTGATTTTTCCAATCAACCTGGCTATATTATACTTTTCATACTGCAGCAGGTCATTATATGCTTCAGGATGTACATAGATTACCCTTCTGATCCTCTGCCTGTAACTACCACCCATAAAATTCCCTTTACTTGAGAACAGTATGTTTTGGGACTCTGCTCCGGACAGCTCTATGATATCATTATCTCCAGAATCCTTAACATCTTTATGTTTAACTCCTTTATCTTTTCTATTTTTATCTCTATCATCATTATCTTCAGGGTCTGTATCACTGGTATCTTCATAATCCGTAGGGCTTTTATTATCTTTTTCGTCTTTATAGTCTTTACAGCTACAGCCTTTATCCCTGCTGTCTTTAGAAGATTTCTCCCCCTTTCTTCCCCTTACCTGTAAGGGACGGCACTGAACTAGGTTGATCCTGATATCCCTATTATCAGTTATATTCACTGTAAATTCTATATCCACAGGATACTGATAGGCCTTCTCCAGCTGTTTCAATATTGCCTGCATAATTTCTGGAAACTCTGTATCAAGTAATAATGTTTGAAAATTAATAATCCAGGGTTCTTCATCTTTTATCCCCAACTTTTTTATCCTTCTAATCGTCTTCTGATCAGCCTGACCGAATAGATTCATCTGCGGTAAGTCAATTCCCATACCCATAAAGGCAGCTATAGAAAAAGTTTCCAGACTGTTGCTGGATATATCAAGTAAATCAACTTTATGCTGAGAATACCTCCTCTGATCCTCAATATTGGAATATGATTGTAATTGCAGATTATCAAGCGCTACAATACGAGGATAATCACCTTCAACCCTATTGACTGCTCTGGTACCAAGGCCAAAAACCAGACGCAGCATACCTGCCTCTGGGTCAAGCTCTTTATTCCAGGCAAAGGTATTGTAGGATACACCTACACCTGCAGCATCAGGAAAAAAGTAGTTGCCCCTGTATTTACCTGAAACCCTCTGCACCAGCAGGGCCATCTGTTCATCCCTTTCACTCAGCCCACGTTCCTTACGGTAGACCAGTGCATCTTCATTCATCGAACTTGCATATACCTTCCTTACTATATCTTCAAACTGTCGATAGCGTTCTTCCGGTGTCCCCTGATTGACACAGAAAAAGCTATCATACTTTCCAGCAAAGGCATTGCCATATCCATCTTCCAGCAGACTGCTGGAACGAATTATGATAGGTGACTGGCCAAAGTAATCAAGCATACTATGAAATTGATCCTTTATCTCATCGGGGAATTTTCCCGTCAATAATTTCTCTTTCAATTCACCGGCCAGCTTATAATACCCCTCTTCGCTCTTCTGTTCCAGGCGCAACTTCCACCAGCCGTTCTGTACTATATATGTATAAAAAACATCTGAGCCAATGTAAAAGGAGTCGTGTTCCTCCAGATAATCCGACAGATTATAGCAGTTGTCGTTTTCCTGAGAAGAACGGCGCAGTATATTCCTGGCCAGAAGCATTCCCAGAGATTTTCCTCCAATAAACCCCGTCCCTATCAATCTAATGTTGATATCTAGCAAATCTTCGAGAGTAAAATATTCTTCAATAAGTGACAAGAGTCTTTCATCCCTTGTCAGCATCAGGCGGCAGATAATTGAAAATATCTTAGCCTGTTCCTGAACAGTATCCAGTTCTCCGGCATCCCAGAATAGCCTGTCCCAGTAATCCAGACTCCTTTCCAGGCTCTTTTTGCTATTATTGAGGATGTTTGAAAAGAGATGACTGGCATCATAACTACTTGTAACAGGGAGAAAATTTTTCTCTTCTTTCAGATGTGGGAGAAACATAGTTGGGGAATATCGGTTCCAGACCTTGACCGGGTGTAAATAGAAGTCTTCACCCTCCTGATACAGATCCAGTAGAAGTTGTGTCGTATCCTGGATACGTCCAATTGTTTTAAAGGAATGTTTCTCACGAAAAATCCCAAAATAAGCAATAGTATCAAGTTCAAAGAGATATGGGCAGACTACCACAAAAAAGTTCCCGATCATCAAATCCGTCGCCCAGGAATAAAGAAGGTCAGATAGGCAGTCAAAGACATAGTAAACCCCTCTACCTTCTTTTGTAATAATATTATGTACTTCAGATGCAAAGGACTCAAACCCCATGTCTGCATTTAACTTATAGACCTCAATATCTGGATTATTCATATCCAGTAGGGATTTGTGATGTGCAAACCTAATATAGACTAGCCTCTTATCTTCACTGATTGCCCTTTCGGCAAAATGCTTCACAAAATAGTGATAGGCCTCTATCCTGTTTATCTGCCAGACAACATTATCCCCTTTTCTTAGCCCCTGTAATATTTCGTCAAGTCCATCCAATCCAGTGTGCGCCCAATCATAATTCATATATCCCGCCCCTTATCAGTCCGATTAGTTTCTATCTGTTTGTCCATCTACAGTCCAGTCAATATTCCTTCAATTCTCTGTTATCGATTCGTTCAATAATTTTTTCGTTGACCACGTCGGTACCCTTTTCAACAGCAACCTTCAGGTCTTCGACCATATCCATCAATTGTCTGATTTCCTCAGCCATTGATATCACCTCCAGTTATCATTTATACTGCGCCCTGGCTCTGGAAAATTTGAAATGGACATAAAAAATTCCAACATATGGTGTATATTTTTATTTTAATTATATATCAAGTCTACATCGCGGTCAAAAATTTACCGACATATTGCTGAGAAAGCCTTTCCCATGATAATGGGCGGGAGGATGTCAACATATATTTCCTTAGTAATACTTATTCCTTGCGCTCCTCAGTACTACTCCAGACAATTCTTTTTTAATACTTCCAGTATCCTGGTCGCCCGGGGAGGACAGCCCGGTATATTCTCTCTAGCGTTCTCCGTACAATTACCGATACCAATACCGCTCAGTTTTCCAGCAGTATTATTCATGTCCGTCCTCTCTGCCTTATGGACCTGCTTATTTTTGGAAACATATTTATCGTCCTGTATATATGACTTATTGTCTTTGTATCCCTGCCCAATATATATTTCTTTATCCAGACTATTGAGTAAACCCTGTTGGTCCAATCGTTTCAAAGCATGAACCAGGTTAGCATAACAGGCTGAACAGGCTCTATCTTCCTTTACTTTTCTGACCAGTCTTTTTACTTTCCTTGAATTTATTTTGATCTCAGTAGCCTTATCTTTATTTAGCTCTATGATAGAGGCCTTCTTCAGATCAGATGAACCTACCCCTAAGCCCTCAGCCATTTTGATATAGGGAACATCATCTATATTATAACCCAGCAGCTCAGCCGCATAGCTGTCGATAAGCACAGGGTCTTTACCCATTATAATACGGTTCATCTTGACAGGATTGCCGCCCTCCTCAAAATCCAGATCACCGATGATACCATCTACAATTACCAGATCCTGTTTCAGGGCCTTTCCCAGACAGGCAATTGGCCGGTCCAGTCCCAGTGTATGAAACCGTCTTTTTTCACTGTCAGGTATACACCCCTTCAGGTTCTTTAGGGCACAGGTAATCCGGGTTTGACAATGTCCTTTTAAAACAGGTATGTTAATTAGATAATCAATTTCCAGGGCCCTATTACATACATTAATATCCAGTCCATCTATATTTATAGTATGATAAGAATCCTTCTTCAGATCAATAAGTGGGATATTATATTTCCTGGATAGCCTTTCATAGCCACATTTTTTATATGCTCTAGCAGTATCTCCACCAATCCAGGAGCCTTCAAGTATCACTATGTTTCTATAGCCCTTTTCCTGCAGATACTCGATTAATCCTGCCGCAATTCCTGAATCGCTTGTAGCCCCTGAGCTGGACTCCTTTGCTAGAACAAGATTTGGTTTAATACCGATCAGTCCATCAACATCGATTTTCTTACCAATATCTTTACCGATATCAGACCCCTCAAGAAGCTCATTGATCATTTCACGGGGATTATCTCCATAAATAACATATATTTTTTTATTCTCCATAATACACCTCCAGAAATAATCTACTGCTGATGTAAATCAGATCCTAATTCTAGCCTGAAAGAGGAATAGGAAATTAGCTTTTTTCCATGAATAAAGTTATTCTAACCGGGTTCTAAGCGTATATATCATCTCCGAAAATTGAGTATATGCATATTACTTGAGGTAAATCCCCCGGATATATTACTTGTACTTATGAATAGTTCCAGTTTTAAAGCGCCTTCCTCAATTTATCCCAGACCCCTTTAAGCAGATGTACTGTACTTTCACCCAATGAGTGATCACTATAACTTACCTCTACATAGAATCTGGTAATAAGGCCTATCTCTTCTTCGATATCTTTAAAATCTTCCACCACCATTCTACCGTATTCATATGGTGTCTGATATTTTTTCCTCTCCCTACCGCGGAATGAAAGTAGTCTCAACATGGAATTATAGATAGTAATAACCATGGAGCGTATATTTGTCGGCAGGGTTATATCCTTCAACCTCTTCTTCTCTTTACCGGTCTCCCTTTTCTCCTGCCGTTTCTTCCGCAACCCTGAATTTTCTGAGTCGAAGTTAAATTTCAACTTTTTCATACTGGAAAATATCTCTCTGATGAAATTGCGAATAAAGAGAATGAATTTCCTGAAAAAATCGGGAATATTCTTTATCTTTCTAAACTCCAGCCTGAAAAGAAAGAATATCATCGCTATTATTATAAACAGGAAACTGATATAAATAAGGATCTGTATAATGACGAAGATTATCTGTAATATATTGACGCTGCCGCCCTCAGGAGGTTGACCGATCTGCTCCGTTGGTGTCCTGATATCCGGCCTTTCATCCTGAGGCATTTCTTCAAGCCTTATATCTACAGAGCCAAGCCAGTGTCCGATAGCCTCCATGGGAATCGGGGAATAATTATAAGGGAGTATTCCTGCAAAAGCTACTGCAATTAGAATTACGATAATGAGATATTTAAACCAGTCTCCTCTCAGAGCAGGACTGTCTATACCCTCAACATACCAGTCAATGGCTTTTTTATCCAGATAGGTCAAAGTAAGAAGTAAAAATTCAAGAAAGACAAAAAGAACCGTTCCAGTAAGCAAAAATAAGCTGTATTGTCCATATATAGCCCAGATCAGTGGTAGAAGAAAATTTAGAATGGATACTTTCCTGCTCAGCTTTTTCCAGACAGAGGGATAATCAAGCATACGTCGGAAATCATCCATAGCTGACCTGCCGCCAGATTTGCCAAAAATCTTTTCACAATCTACACGAAAAAAATTATAGTAGTTGGCCAGTTCATTGATGTTCAACCAGCCGATGATACCCATAACAAAAACAATCCATAAACCAGGTTCCCTGAAACCGTTAAATTCTCCTGAACTGCTTAACCCAAGGGCAACAAACAGTAGGGCCAGATATATTGAAACCTCTACAAGCCAGGTAAAAACAGGTATCTTCAGTTTTAATCCAGCATTAAAACGCACAACAGCCTCAATAAGAAATAATAATATAGGAAGTGAAGTAAAAATATTTAAACTAAAAAAATCAAAATGACGATTCAAAGCAAATATAAGCATAATTAACAACAGAAAGTATAGAAGCAATCCAAGCAGAGGGTAAATATATCTATATTTAAAATTATACTCCTGTGAGTTCAAGGATATCTTCCTCCTTCCTGAGGTGGTGAATGGAGAGCGATGCAGTAAAAGGCCTGTTCAAATACTCTTTGTGCTCCACCCTGTCACCCAGCATTAGTATCTTGACACTATAACCCCGGGAAATTAGATTATTGACTGCAGCGATGAGTTTATCAGTATCTTTATCGGTCAGTACAACTACTGTACCTCCCCAGGAAAGATTGAGACTGCCTGTCAATAGCTCAAGGAAATTCTCCTTCTCAGTCTTTTCCAGACAGGCCAGGGTCTCCAGGACTTTCTGCAGGTGCAGTTCCCCACTACCTACAGGATGTATGATATAGTCCATATAATCAGCAGTGCTATTAACAGGACGGTTATCCCGGGTATTATCACCTACAGCACCAGCATCGTGATCCATAGTGTCTCTGCTCTGCTCGTCTACTGTTGTGGGCGATTGAGCATTTTCATGCCCTGTCATCAAAACTGATGGACACTCACCATTGCTGATAAAGCTGAAGGGCTGTCCTGCCCGGGTCAAATAAAAGGCCAGTGAAGCTGCTGCAGTGATACCCAGCTCAATCCTTCTGTCCAGACCCTTCAATCCATAATCAGGCTGTGATAGATTCAGTACAAGGGCTGTCTCCAGTGAAACAGTTGACTGATTCTCCCTGGCCTGCAGCTTGCCGGTCCTGGCTGTTGCCTTCCAATGTATTTTATTAAGGCTATCAGACGGCTGATAATCTCTGATTCCTATCAACTGGTATGGATCTTTGTAGATGGGCTGCGGCCATTTTATATCTCCAAAAGGCAGTCTTGAAGGCAGACCCAGTTCTTCCAGAGTCAGCAGTTTTGGATAGATAAAGACAGGTAGTTTTTCCCTGCGTGCCCGGTATATATTATAAGCAAAGATATCACCCAGCTCACACTCAAGCGGTCCTATATAATACAAACCCCTTCGTCTCCCTCTCAGACTGAACTCCCACTCCATTATCTCGCCTGGTCCAAGATAAAAAATCTTTTTCTCCTCTGCAGGTACAAGTCTCCTGGGAAGCGGCTCCATTACCTTCAACCAAATGAAAGGTAGTCTACCCTTATTCTCTACCCTGATCCTGGCCTCAATCTTCTCATTAAGAAAGATATGATCATCTATCAATTGATGACTGAAGTCAAGATTCTTCTCTACATTGTAGTAATAAAATTTCAATATAATATGTAAAGCAAGGAAAAAATAGGCCAGCTTAAAAAGTATATGCACCTGGAAAATAGCACCGAGAATATAGGTGACTACTGCTATCAGCAGAAAACTAATCACTCTACAGGCACCTCAGTTCCAGTCAGCAAATCCTTGATAATAATGTCAGCCTTCCGACCTCTCAATCTACTCTCGGCCTTGATTATGATTCTATGTCCCAGAACAGCAGCAGCTATTTCCTTGATATCATCAGGTATAATATAATCCCGTCCATCAAGAAAAGCCCAGGCCTGGCCAAGTTTCATCAGTGCTATACTTCCTCGCGGGCTTACACCAAGCTCCAGATCTTTATGCTGACGACTCAATGCCACTATATTCACTATATAGTCTTTGATCTTCTCATCAAGGTGTACTTCTTTTATCTCTTTTTGTATCTCTACAAATTCCCGATCAGTAATTACAGACTGCAGTGACTCTATCGGGTGCTCAAGCCTCAAATTATCAAGGATTCTCTTCTCTTCAGCAGCCTCCGGATATCCAACAGTCAGCTTAACTAGAAAGCGGTCCAGTTGTGCTTCCGGGAGGGGAAAGGTACCATCATATTCCACAGGGTTCTGAGTAGCCATTACCAGAAAGGGGTCAGGAAGTTTCCTGCTAATTCCCTCTACAGTAATCTGTTTCTCAGCCATACTCTCCAGCAGACTGGACTGTGTCCGGGGTGTAGCCCGATTAATCTCATCAGCAAGTACAACCTGAGAGAGAATAGGTCCTTCCCTGAACTCAAAGTCACTTGTCTTCTGATTATATATAGAAACTCCGGTTACATCTGAGGGAAGTAAATCCGGTGTAAACTGTATCCTCTTGAATGAACAACCTATTGATTTAGCAAGAGATCGGACCAGAATTGTCTTTCCCACACCAGGTACATCCTCAAAGAGTATATGGCCGTCTGCCAGCATAGCAGCCAGAGCAAGCTTAACGACCTTCCTCTTTCCGAGGATAACCTTCTCCACATTATCAAGTACCAGATCTATCCTATCTTCTGTATTCATACTTTCCACCTCTATACTCTATTGTAGTTTTTCATAACTCCATGTTAAAACTATTATATCATAAGGAAAAGTCAAAATATAATAAGAGTCTTTTTTGTTCACATATTTTCACAGAAAACAAGAAAACATGGGTAATTTTTTCAAAAAATTACCCATGTTTTAATATACGTGTTATGATGTCAACCAATCTTCTCCCGATCCTGGTGACAATTCGCATCTCTTCTGTGCTTCATTGGCTAATTCCTTTACTCCTCATCTTTCAGAAATTCCCTGATAAATACTATAAAGATGCCCAGGAATAAAGCTAGTACAGCGGCAATAGCGATATTCAGCTTTTTATTTGGACCTGTTGGC
>JBKGXW010000042.1:0-18113 GCA_046546395.1 Halanaerobiales bacterium | reverse complement strand
CATGTGCTTGCAAAAGCGTGAGAGTTCGAATCTCTCCATCAGCACCACTGATATACAAGGGCTTACGGCCCTTTTTCTTTTTGTCTATACTTGGGGTCATGTGCTTATTAGCGACACAAAAGTGTCCAAATATGCTTTCAATTTTATTTATGTAGGTAATTTCATAGCTTCTTGTACTTTAATTTAGACCCGGAAGGGTTTTTTTCATATCAAATAATATCCCTGCTTTGAATATCCGAAAAAATAGTCCCATACGGGGCTATTTTTTTTACTAATATATTTTTTCTTTAATATGAATTTGATTTCTACAAAATAACCAGAAAACAGCTCACTGACTTCTAAGAAGTTTTAAGAAACTAGATAAACAAATATTAAAAGTAATGCAAGAACAATTAGATGATAAGAAAAACTTTTACTTAAGCCACTAAATAAATCAGAAAAAATAATAACAAAAATTGCCTGCTTATCATAAAATATTATAAGTATTTATATTGTATATTGGCTTTGCCATCTTATTCTTATATGAAAATTTCTTGATGGTAGAAATTATAAATTATTCACAAATTATGATAGTGGGTAATTTACTGGCCAAAAAACATTAATCAAAAGAAAGGAGTTATATTAAATGGATGAAAAAAATCATATGAATGATGATCGTTTCCCCTGTCCAGAACCACCTGAGCCCAGAGAACCCGAATATTTGGATTTCATACTTGCCCAGATGCGTATGGTGGCAGGACGTGAAGAAAGAGATCTGGAATTATATCAATATCTACTTGATCAGGCTGGAGCTCAACAAATGGCTCAACAGCAGATGCTAATTACAAATCGAAGTGTTTTAAGAACAAATAGAGCAGTTACAAGAAGAAATCTAGAGATAATAGAAGAGACCTATAGAACACTAACCGGCGACAGATTGATTGCCGATAAAGAAGACTTCATAACACCTATCAACTACCGTTCCGGTCTAGAACATGCTGTCTTTAATGAACTTACAGATGCTGAAATATATAGAGATATGATGCTGGAGGTTCCAATGGATATGCTTTATCAGACCCTGATGAGATTATATACAAATACTATGTTCAATATTGATCGTGCCAATTTCCTATATGCCAGAGCATCAATATAAAAAGGAACTTCGTTATAAATAAAGTTACTCCCCTTCTTTAAAACTTAAAATAAATGTATCTCGAAACTCCCCATAAGCTAAAGAGAAGCAAAAGCTCTTCAGCAATAACTTTTAGACGAAAAAACCGCAAGTTACTACCTGCGGTTTTTTTCCTATGTTATTGATTTCAATAATTTCTTATCGACAATCAATACTTTCTAAGCAGATTCTTCTGTAGTCATTTCTTTTAAACAATCCTGACAAATAACTTTCTTTTTGTACTCAATTGTTTTTTCTGCACTTCCACAAAAAATACATGCTGGTTGATACTTTTTTAAGATAACTGTATCTTCATCAACATAGATTTCCATGGGATCTTTTTTATCGATATTCATTGTTTTACGCAGTTCCTTCGGAAGTACAATTCTTCCTAAATCGTCAATTTTTCTCACTATACCAGTAGCTTTCATATGTAATTCCCTCCTTTTTTCTTATTATAGCAAAAATTGGTTTAGGTGTCAATATATTTTGTTATCTTTTGACGAAAAATATATTTTATCTCCGCATGATAGTTTATTTGTTGCTATATCTCACCAATTTTAGAGCTTTCCGCTCTTTTTAATAATCTTATCCCCTTTTAACTTCTCAATATTTATATCTTTTTTTATATTTAATTACTATAATTTGTGATATATTAAAAGGGTTGGCAAAAATTTATATGTATATTATACATTTTTACAGTTATTTTGTCAAATATTAATTTATTTTGACATTGAGTGTATTCCTGAACTTGTGAAAGAAGCCAGCGAAGAAACTCCATCCACATCTTGTCTATGATTAGATGGATAGGTTCACAATGAGAAAAAAAGACAACCGGTATAGAGTTGTCTTTCTACTTTCATTAAGTATTATATTGTTATCTCTCTACTTTCATTGACTGTTATATTGTTATGCTGTATAACTGGAATATTACATTCATGAAATATAACTATCTATTTATTTGGGCCAGTATACCGTTAATAAACTTTGCTGACTTCTCATCAGCATATTCTTTGGCAACTTCAACGGCTTCATTTATTACAACTCCAACAGGAACACCATTATCCATTTCATATAGGGCGATTCTTAATATATTTCTGTCAATATAGGCCATACGCTCAATATTCCAGTCAATAGCCTGTTTATTGATTTTCTGATCATATGCATCTATATTTTCTACTACACCATATACAAGTTCTTCAAAGTAATATGCTTCGTTTTCTAGTACATACTCTTCTTTCAATTGATGAATACCTTTTCTGGCCTGCCCGGTATTAATCTGACCTGTCAAATCAAGGCTGTATAAGATTTGCAAAGCCCATATTCGCTCCTGATGTCTACTTGTTTTAATCATAACCGTCCCCTTTTCATTTTATTATCTAATACACCTCTTATATTGCTAGATATTAATATTATAGACCATTCCTGTTATAAATTATTTAAATTGTGGAGGCAGTAATTTATCAAGAATTTTCTGGAAATCACCTTCCAGATCCCATCTTGATCCAATATAATAACCCAGCAGAGTGCATATCAGTACAAGTATAGTCTTCCAGAAACCAATAATAAGGACAAGAAGCCCGAAGAGAAATCCTGTCAACGCTCCAACTATCTTCCCTTTATTGTATGTAAATATCTCAGTGAGTTGGTGCCAGATATTGCTATCCATTTAATACCACCTCATTTAACCTTTTTTTCTTCATTTTTACTAATCTGCTCAACCAGAACTTTAACCTCTACAACTGTAACACCAGTGGTATCTTCAATATATGATTTAACCATTTCCTGCAGACTTTCTGTAATATTGGGAATAGACATACTGGGAAATATTTTTGCAGACAGATTGATGATCAATCCCTCTTCTGTTGTTTTTAGACTGTTTTTGATTGCAACAACACCCTCCTGCTCCAGAGCAATATTATTAACAAGACTATCAAGGGCATCTAGAGTAATATCAACATTCCCAATATCTGATTTACTGATTGATGTTGTAGATACACTTTCGCTAACGAAAAATGGGTATATAATCCAGGCGCTTGCTATAAAAAGCAGTACAAAAACTATGCCCATCTCCCACTGATTATAGAAATCGCTGATAAGGTCTGGCAGCATATTCTGCCCTCCCCATCCAAATCCATAGAATGCCAGTCCAATTGATGTAATCATAAACAATATTGCCATCAGGAAAATAACAAATCTATACAGTAACTTCATAACAGTCCTCCCGTTCCTATTTTGGGTATAGTAGAAAAGGGTCAAAAATTACTTGACCCTGTTTTCTTCCTCTTCCTCTTCCGATTCCTCTTCATTAGGGAAATTTACTCCCTGAACATGGATATTTATTTCTACAGCATTTAATCCTGTCATGCTCTCAATTGCATCTTTTACATTTTGCTGAATATTTTCTGCAACATCAGGTATAGAAATCCCGTATTCTACAACAACAGATAAATCTATAATACATTCTTCATCACCGTTTTCAACTTTTACACCTTTTTTATGTCCCAACATTTCAGCAATACCGCTACCTACACCACCACTCATGCTGGCTACACCTTCTATTTCGCTGGCAGCCAGACTGGCTATAATAGCAACGACTTCATTGGCAATCTTAATTGTACCAATATTATCAGTTTCTCCCATTATCATTCACCCCTCTTTTTTAATTACTTATCAGCCTCAAGCCTTCTGTGAATAAAGTTTGTATGATAATCACCTTTCCGAAAATGTGCATTATTTAAGATTTTCAGATGGAATGGTATTGTAGTTTTTACCCCCTCAATATAGAATTCACTCAATGCCCTTTCCATCCTTGCTAAAGCCTTCTCGCGATCTTCTTCCCAGACAATCAACTTGGCTATCATGGAATCATAATGAGGTGGAATAAAATATTCTGGATAGACTCCCCCATCGATACGTATTCCAGGGCCTCCGGGAACAATATAGCTCTCTAACTTACCTGGTGAAGGCATAAAATTCTTATCAGGATCCTCAGCGTTTATCCTGCATTCTATTGCAACACCATTAATCTCTATATCTTCCTGTTTAAACTGCAGTTTCTCTCCAGCTGCTACTCTTATCTGCTCTTTAATTATATCGATACCGGTGATCATCTCTGTAATAGGATGTTCTACCTGGATTCTGGTATTCATTTCGATAAAATAAAAATTATTATCCCTGTCAAGCAAAAATTCTACTGTACCTGCATTTGCATAATCTACTGATTCAGCAACTTTGACTGCCGTCTTTCCCATCTTTTCTCTTAGATCATCTGCCAGAGCAGGTGAAGGTGCCTCTTCCAGTATCTTTTGATGTCTGCGCTGAATCGAACAATCTCTTTCACCAAGGTGAATAACATTACCGTGTTCATCAGCCAGAATTTGAAATTCTATATGTCGCGGTTCTTCCACGAATTTTTCCAGGTAAACCTCAGCATTACCAAAAGCAGCCTTTGCTTCTGTTTGAGCAGTCTGTATTGCTTTGACCAGATCCCTGGAATTCTGCGCAACGCGCATTCCCTTACCTCCGCCTCCAGCAGAGGCCTTTACAATAACTGGAAAACCAATTTTTTCTGCTATTTTCAAAGTGTTATCTATATCATCAAGATTTTCTTCAGTCCCTGGTACAACCGGTACTCCTGATTTAATCATTGTTTCTCTTGCTTTTGATTTATCTCCCATCAATTCAATAACCTCTGATGAAGGGCCAATGAATTTTATACCACTACTTTCACAGACCTCAGCAAAATGGCCATTTTCAGCCAGAAAACCATATCCAGGGTGAATAGCATCAGCCCCTGACACCTCGGCAACACTCATTATACTGGGGATATTTAGATAACTTTGCGAAGAGCTGAAAGGTCCGATACAAAATGCTTGGTCAGCAAGCTTTGTATGTAATGCATCTTTATCTGCCTCAGAATATATTGCTACAGAAGTAATATTAAGTTCTTTAAGAGCCCTGATAATCCTTACCGCGATTTCTCCTCTATTAGCTACCAGTACTTTTTTAAACATGGTCTCTTCTCCCCCTTATAGTGGTTCAATTACAAACAGGGGCTGACCATATTCTACTGGTTCAGCATTATTCACTAGTATCTCAACAATCTTGCCCCTCTTTTCTACTTCTATTTCATTCATTAGTTTCATAGCCTCTATTATACATAGTGTATCTCCTGGATTTACCACATCTCCAAGCTCTACAAATTGATCAGCATCAGGAGAAGGCGCACTGTAGAAAGTACCAACCATTGGTGCAACAATCTCTTCTCTATCTGTATTTTCTTGATCAACTTCATCATCTGTAGGCTTATGAGGTGCTTGAGGTGCCTGAATATGCCTCAGAGGCTCTATCGGTGTATATTCCACCTGCCCTTGACCCCTTTTAATCTTTATCCTGGAATCCTCATTTTCCAGTTCAATTTCTGTAACATCAGATTCACTGAGAATATCTATCAATGACTTTATTTCTTCGAGATTCATTTTTGTTCCTCCTTATAAAACTATATTTTGCCACTTGCTTAATAATTTTATCCAATTCTAAGTAGAAATGCAAGTATATTTTTCTCTCCCTATTTTAAATTATTCTATATCTAATAAAAAAATCCTTCAAAAAAAACAAATGGACTTACCATCTTATTTAATAAAAACACGAATAAGTATTCTCCTGTGCACATAAAAAATACTTTCCTGAACACATGAACAGATAATTTTCTGGAAATAAGAAAAAACTGTTGACCAGAGGATCAACAGTCATATAATTATTATACTCATCATGCTTAATTATAGTGAATCTACTTATACTACTACTTATGATTCATTATAGTGATTATTGGGACATCTTTTTCTCTATAATTGTTACATCTTCTGTGTTAAATCCAGTTACTTTGACTATAATATCACCTATTTTGGCAACATCTTCTCGCTCAAGACCATTTGTATGAATAATAACATCTACAGCTTTATTATGTATATAAGCCAGTGCATCCTCATACCCACGAGCCCTGATCAAGCTCTCTATCTCCATTTCTTTTTCCATCTTGCCTGTCAGAGCAAGCATCATCTGTTGAGCCTCTTTTTTTGACACCTGGTCAGTATTGGGGTTATTTATCATCTCTCTATATATATTAACCTGCTCACTTCTGGCCTTATCTCTTTCCAGTTTATACTCTACAAAAAAATCCTGACCTTCTGTATCTTTGCTGGTCGTTGTAAAGTTAATATCCTGATTACTGGGCCTGGTCACTACTCCCTGTTCAATTATCTCTATCCCTTCTGTCATTTCAACATTCTCAGAACTGACAGTATCAAGGGCCATATAATTATTACCCTGATAAATTATTATGGAAGTAACCATACCGACCCAGACCATTAATATCATAACCCAGATAATTTTTCTCCTTATGATCATTTTCTTACCCCCTTTCATATGGAAGAACGTTAATTTTATATATAGGTATATTTAACAGGCTGCTGACTGATCGAATTATTTCATTTTTTATTCTACCATTTTCAGCACCCTGGGCCACAATTAAAACACCCTTTATATCAGGCAAAATCTTGTGTCTTATAACAGGTTGTTCATTTCCAGCAGGATCAGTAATTATTACAAGTTCACTCTCTGAATTATCCTCAACAACCTCCCTTTCACCACCGTTCTGGTCTGTCTCATTGGTAATCTTATTCATCCTACTTGTATTATATTCATACTGATATTCAGTATATCCAGTGATATATATCTTTACCTTAACCCTCCCTACACCCTGAATTAATCCAATTATTTCTTCCAGTTCATCAGTCAATCTCTTTTCATAGTCATTTTCATCTGTATTCCTCTCTTCCCTGACAGGACTGACTATCTGCTGCTGATTGTTATTTCCCGGGCTGACAAAAACATTTCCAAAAAGAAGTAAAAGAGTACCTATCATACCCAGAATAATAATATTTCTTAATAATTTGTTGTTCTTCCCCCTGGCCATTTCATCCCCGTCACTGGTAAATATATCTTTTATATCATCAAGTAACCCCACCTGTCTAACCCCCTTTTTTAATAATGACTTCTATATTTTCTACAGGTATCTGAAAAACCTGACTCAATTTGTATTTCAGATTTTGCTTCAACTGATGTTGCTGTGATTGACTTTGCTCTAATTGATTTTGCTGTGATTGATTTTGAAAGTTTCCCTGATCACCACCATTTTTCTCACTACTTCGTTCAATGCCAGGAGGATGACTGGAATTGCTCTGTACACCTGCGTTTATATTCACATTTTCTATCCGGACATCATTAATTCCCTTTTCCAACAAAATGATTCCCAGGTGCTCAATCCGGTAATTATCATCAAGTTTTACCTGTATTTCCTGCTCATAATCGTTATAATTTAGATTAATAACTTCCTCTACTCTTTCAGCTACTTTTTTTTCATAGTACCCCACCAGAAGGTGTTGATTTGACTCCTCTATTTCCTGGCCCCTTGCCTGGATTTCCTCCCAGTTGCTATCTATCATTCTTTCCGGAATTACATCCTGGATTGCTGAAAAATCCTGGTAAAAAATACTCATAAATGGAGAAATAAGGACAGTTATTATGAAAAATCCCATTACAACCCTTACATACTTACGCATATTGCTTTCAGGTAGAAACATCTCCAGAAGTGAAGTAAAGAGGATTATAAATATCAAATTTTTAACCCACTGTATCAAACCACTCATTATACTCCCGCCCCTTATTTAACAGTAATTCACCCGTTGGTACACTAAGCTTCCCTCACTGCAGTTTTTTTGACAATTAGTCCTATCCAGTTTCTGAACATCTGATTTCGTTCTTCTCTGTTCAGCGCATCATCACTGTTAAGTTGGCTGTACCTACAATGATGGTAAGCACTACAAAAAACATCACCGATACCGCAGATACAACTACAAAAACCATGATCAGACTATTACCAGTATCATTCAATATATTGACAAGTCTTCCGTCAGCTACCGGTTGTACTATAGCGCTGGCAAGTTTGTAGATAAAGATTAAGGCTATTATCTTGACAATTGGATAGGCAATTATAATTATTATCACGACCATTCCAAATAGATTTAGACCGTTTTTTATTATTAGAGAACAGCCAACTATCAGGTCTACTGCATCTGAAAAAATCTTCCCTATTACGGGGACAAAGGTTCCAGTTAGATATTTCGCTGTGCGCAGGGATAGGCTATCTGTGATGGCAGCTGCTCCACCCTGAAGGAGTAATCCACCTATAAATAACATAAACATCAGACCCAGCATACCCATACTTATTTCTTTGAACAGGCCTGCCAGTCGGCTCAGGGAAAAATCAAGATTAATTCTGGTAACAATATTCAATACAACCGATAGAAATATCATCGGAAAAATTATATATTTAACAGAAGTACTGAGAACTGTAATTATCATCAAGGTAAGGGGATGGAATATAGCTGCTGAGGTTAATGCCCCCATACTGACCAACAGACTGAGCAGAATCGGTAATAAGGCCTGAATAAAGGATACCATAGTATTTATAGTCTCTATTCCAATCTGTATAGCCAGATTAAAAGCCTGTAATATCAGCACAGAAATGATCAGAAATATAATTACATTTGCAGTATTACTGATTGTCTTACTTGAAAATGATTGATGAAAAATACTCAAAACTGCACTAATTACAGACAAGATTATTATCTGGCCGAGTAGATTAAAATTTGCCGTTACTTCTTTACCCAGGTATTTAAGTATTGTTTTTACTATATTAGACCAGCTTACCTCCAGTTCACCCCTGATAAAACCTATCAGTATATCCTGTAGGTTTATTTCTGGCAAATAAGTATCTACCCTGTCATTTATCCTGTTTATCTCTTTCTGCAGATCCCTGAGATTCAAATTATCCAACTGCTGAAGAATAACATCTTCCTGCTGGATTACCTCCTGTCCGGTTGCATCCTGCTGATTTATATTCACTGCTTCTACTCTTCCCTGAGACATTGAAGGTGTTGTAAGTGTAAATAAAAGTATTATTACTGAAATTATAATTGTGGTAATGCATCTTATTTTCAGCATATCTATTTCCTTTCCAATGACAGCTTATTCGATTTCTGGCAAGCCAATTTCAGCTTTTCTTGATATCAGGTCCAATTTGGCAGCAGACTACTTAATATCAACATGCTTAATTACATTTTTTTGATAGCATATTCAAATTTATACTGGGCAGATATAAATTTTTTTACTCATTATTTGACCTTTCATCCTAGCCTGGTATTAACTTGAGTATTGTATCTATTAGAGATAGCATAATGGGTATAGCGATTATCATAATAAGAATTTTAGCTGCTATTTCAATCTTGCTGGCCAGGGCACTTTCTCCACTATCCCTGGTGATTTCTGCTCCAAATTCCCCGATATAGGCTATCCCGATGATTTTTATTATTGTATTGAAATAGAGCATATCAATCTGTGCCTTCCGGGCCAACTGCCCCAGCAGCTCTACAACAATGGCTATCTGATCGATTATGAGGATAAGGATGATAATACCCGTTATTATGCTGAGCAAAAAGGCTAATTCAGGTTTCTGCTGTCTGATCACTATTATCAATATTGCAGATAACACTGCCAGTCCAACAATCTGTACTATTATCATTGAATTACCACCTAAAATCTGAAAACTGTTCTGACATCATTAAAGAGATCACCAACAAGTTGAATAACAATCATCAAAACTATGATAACTCCCACCAGTGTGAGCATCTGGGCCTGTTCTTCCTTGTCGGCCTGTTTCAGTACTATATTGATTATTGAAATAAAGATACCGATACCGGCTATTTTAAAGATTAAATTTATATCCATCCTCTACACCCCTTACCAGAAACAAAATAATTAAGAAAAGTCCAGTATATACGAGAAATTTACACCAAATTTTATTTAGTTAAAATTATAATTCTGATATTATTTTAGTAAAATAGTATTATTACCATCAGACTTATCAAGACACCTGCATATCGTACCGGTTTGACCTTACGCCTGGCTATCTCCCTTGCGATGCTCTCATTCTGTTCAAGGCGTTTGATGGTTAATTGATTAATCCTGTTTTGATCATCCAGAGTAGAAGTACCAATCTGTCTCCCCCAGTTAGCAAGAATTTCATAATCATCATCAGATAGATAACACTTATTCCTGTACTCTTCCAGTATCTCCTGCCATAATTCATTAAAGTTATATTCCCTGGATTTTTCCAGTCTATCTGCTGCATCCGAAAAAATGCAGTTCAAGGGAGGACCGAGAACATCAAGGGCAGTTCTTATTGCACCTGGCAGCAGTGTACGACCATAACTTATCTCTGTATCCAAAATACTAATAGCAAGCTGCAATTCCTCTAATTCACGTATCCGGTTCAAATAAATACTTCCGTAAATCCAGCCAATTGAGCTTCCTGATATTAAGATAAGTAAAGCCCCAAACAATTTAATCATCCTACTCTATAACCTCCCTGGCATTGAAATCAAGAACCTTTTCTATTGTACCTATGCCTTTTCGTTTACTTAGAATTATATATCTTTCAAATGCCTTCATATCTATCAATTCCCTGATTGAAGGTCGATGCATTATAGACTCCAGATCCCTTCCATGAACCGTGGTTATTATACTGACTCCGGAATTAACTGCCTCCTGAATCGCCCTGACATCCTCTACCCTTCCGATTTCATCAACAGCTATAACCTCTGGTGACATTGCCCTGATCAGGAGAATCATCCCTTCAGCCTTCGGGCAGTCGTCCAGTAAGTCTGTCCTACTTCCTATCTTATTCTGAGCCACTCCATTATATGCCCCCGCAATTTCAGATCTTTCATCTACCACGGCTACTTTTTTTCCGTTTATCTTTCTATTTTTATATCCATCACTGATTATTCGTATAATATCCCTCAGCAAAGTAGTTTTCCCACAGAGTGGTGGAGAAATAATCAAAGTGCTGTAGTACATATCATATTGACGGTTATATAATTTCTCGATTACCTGTCTGCCAACTCCCATTATTTCACGGGTAATGCGGTAATTAAGGCTGTTTATATTCTTAATTGTTTTCAATGCCCCACTGTCCATTACAGCCTGTCCAGTAAAACCAACTCTATGGCCGCCAGCAATAGTTAGATAGCCCTCAGAAAGTTGCCTTTCCAGAGCATATATAGAATTCTTGCTCAGAATCATAAATGCCCTTTCCAGATCCTTTTTTGTCAATATATAAGGTGACATATCTTGATCAACAGGGATTATTTCTTTTTTAAATGATAACAACTGAAGCGGCTGATTAACCCTCAATCTTATTTCGATAATTTGATCCTTTTTCCAGGCCTCCTGTTTTTGAATCAGACTGGATATATTCAAAGGTAAATAGTCGATAATACTATTCCTGGCACTCCTGGACTGAGAAATAGATATATTATGCGAATTATTCTTAGACTCACTGCCAGTCATATAATTCCTCCCGTTTATCAGGTATTTTTAATTTCTAAGCGTCAGACATAGCCTGACTGGAAAAAACGCCCTGCAACTGTAATAGTAAATCGGCATGATATAAATTATTCAAACGAGGTGTCCCTGTGATAGATCATAATTTTTTTGTGGACATACCTTATATATAATTAATATTAAGCTCTCAGGAAAATATGCATGGTTCGGGGTATAAAATTGAGTGTTTTCTGAAAATCTAATTATGGAGGTGTATTTTTAAATGGATAATAAAGCAAAAACAACTAGTTATGTAGTGGCCGGAGTGGGTTTAGCAGTTACAGCTCTTGGTTGGAGTTTGCTTCCATCATTATGGGGGGCTGGAATTCTGGGATTTGGTGCAGCACATGTGGTTCTTGGTCTCCTTGACACGCAAAGACCAACTGTCAGGAAATAGAATCGCCTCCATAAAAAAATAAGGTAACTCAACAATCGTGTGAGTTACCTTATTCTTATAACTGGTATTTTTTTATCTGAAAAAGTACTAAAGAATCGACAATGTCTAATTATTTCTTGATAGCAGAAAGTATTTTGTTTGTATCTTCAAAATCACCTACCACAATTATACCTACAGGATTTTTCTGCTTATCATAAACCACTCTTCTATATCTATCACTATCGCTCTCTTCCTCATAATCTTCTTTAAGATCAAAATCCAGTTCTCCGGCTGATACAACATTAATACCTGCTACTTTCAACTTATGTGTGGAAACTGGTGGATTGAACACCATATCATTACCTGTCATATTAAGACCGGCTATCTGGCCCTCCTTCTGGGAAGGAGCCCAGATACCATAAACACGACCCTGATATTCTGCTATATCACCAGCGGCATAGATATCTTCTATACCTGTTCCCATGTATTCATCAACTACAATCCCCCGGTTTACCTCAATATCATCTATGCCTTCTACCAGATCAATATTGGGCCTTATACCGGCAGATATTAATACAAGATCAGCATTGATTACTTCTCCGTTATTTAATTTTACAGCATCTACTCTTTCATTACCCAGAAAACTTTCGACCTGTGTATTGATACGAAACTTCAATCCCTTATCTTCAAGTAAGTTTTTCAGTACTTCTGCGCCTTTTATATCCAACTGCATAGGCAAAAGTCTTGGCATAATCTCTACTACAGTCAGATCCAGTCCTGATTTCATCAGATTGTATGCTGACTCAAGCCCAAGGAGTCCTCCTCCTACTACTACAGCTTTCTCAGCCTTATCAGCAGACTGTCGTATTCTCTCAACATCTGCCGCATCACGGAGGGCAAAAACATTCCTCATTTCTCTTCCCGGTATTGGGGGTACAAAACAATGAGCCCCATTGGCTATCAACAACTTATCGTAGTTATACTTATTATTTTCTGTTTTAACAAGCCTATCTTCAACTACAATCTTTTTAACAATCTCATTCATTTTTAAGTCTATCTCATTATTTTCAAACCATTTCGCATCATGAATTACAATATCTTCTACATCAATTTCACCAGAAAGACATTCAATTAATCTGGGCCGGTAATAAAAGGGATAAGATTCATCTGTTATAACAGTGATACTGTCATTATCTTTTCTTTCCTTAATTAATTCTCGAACTGCCGATATGCCAGCAACCCCTGCTCCTATAATTAGATAATCCATAATTAACCTCCCTAACCGTGACAAACTTACCTTCAATTATTGTATCGGTACTATTTAAACCCTTGTCCATCTAGACTCTTTCTATATACTCAGCAGTTCTGGTATCTACCTTTATTATATCACCAATATCAATAAACAAAGGAACCTGTACAACAGCCCCAGTTTCCAGTGTAGCCGGTTTGGATCCACCAGAGACAGTATTTCCCCTGATACCCGGCTGAGTCTCAGCAACAGCCAGTTCTACAAAGATAGGAAGCTCTATGTCTATAGGGCGGCCTTCATACATGGTTACTTCCAGTGTCATATTTTCCTTAAGGTAATTCACCTTATCTCCAAGTTGTTCCTCCGAAAGGTATATCTGTTCATATGTTTCAGTATCCATAAATACATAATCTTCTCCATCTCGATAAAGATACTGTTTCTCTCTCTGATCAACCCTGGCACGGGCAACTTTTTCTCCACCGCGAAATGTTTTTTCAATCACCCCACCATTTTCTACATCACGAAGTTTTGTTTTTACCAGAGCTCCACCTCTGCCCATTTTTGAATGTTGAAAATCAATAAGCTGATAAACCTTACCATCAAGCTCAATAGTTAAACCATTATGAAAATCACTAGTAGATATCAACTATAAAACCTCCTATTTTTTTAATTTATACTGTTTTATTATTGTCATTATTTTTATTACTATCATCGACAGTTTTCTTGCTACTACCAAGGTTCTTTACTAAAATCCTGACACCAATTATTATAAATATAATCGGCCAGTATCTCTCTACAATACTCTGAACTATCCTTAAATCAACTACTTCTACCAGATAGATAAACAAACTGAAAGCATAGTTAGCAAGGGCGACATAAAAAGGCCACTTCTGCTCTCCATTATTTATATGCATGGTATGTAAGAGATAAATCAGAAGAAATGCAGTTCCCAGAAAAGCAAAAAATAGGCTTCCTGCCAGATTAGATGTAACATAGTTATCTGCCATGTCAAAAAAGGCAACCATTGAAACTATCATACCAGCAATCAAAAACCCTACTCTTCTTTCAACTACTTTCTTTCCTGAAAGATAATAGGCCAGCAGCAAACCACCACCGATGATAAATAGAGTGTAGTCTCCGTCAATGATATCCATATTCCCAAGAAAAATAATTAATCCCAATACTATCAGGACAAGTCCAACAATAATCCTGGTATTTATGATATCCACCTCCCCGGTAAATTCGTCTGGATAATAAATCTTCATAATTAATTATACTTATCTTTTTTTTAATTAGTATAGAAAATGTTTATTAAGTATTAAGCAATATTTATGGTTCATTATTCGATAATGATAAGTCCTTTAGCAGACTGATTGAGTACCTCACAACCATCTTCAGTAATCAATAAATCATCTTCTATCCTGACACCTCCCCAGTCTGGTAGATATATTCCGGGCTCGTCAGTAACAAGCATACCCTCCTGCAGGATATCTTCACTTGTGAAGGAAAGACGGGGACCTTCATGAACCTCCAGACCTATTCCATGTCCCAATCCATGACCAAAATTGTCACCATAGCCTGCATCAGTGATAATACTTCTGGCTATATCATCAACATCGACACAACTCATACCAGCTTTTATATTCTTGATAACCTCAAGTTGAGCCTTCAAAACAGTGTCATAGATTTCTTTCTGTTTTTCATCAGCTTCTCCGACAACTATCGTTCTGGTCATGTCAGAACAATAACCCTGATAAAAACAACCAAAATCCATGGTTACAAAATCACCGTACTCTATCTTTTTATCTGAAGAAACGCCATGTGGTAGTGATGATCGTTTTCCAGAGGCTACTATAAAATCAAATGCGTTTTTTTCTGCGCCAAGTCTCTTCTGAAAAAATTCGAGCTCAAGGGCAATATCTTTTTCAGATATACCTGGTTTTATAAAACCAAGAATATGCTCAAAAGCCCTGTCGCTTATTTCAACTGCCTGTTTTATTTTCACAACTTCAGACTGATCCTTAATTAATCGTAATTTTTCTATATAATTTACAGTAGGAATCAATTCTGCTTCAATATGTTCTTCATATTTCTGAAATTGTTGATAAGTAATAGCATTAGATTCAAACCCAGGTCTCCTGATTCCATTTTCCTGGATTATCTCATCAAGTTTTACCTCAAAATTCTTGTTTATCTCAAATACTTCATACCCATCAGTCTGTTCACTTGCCTGTTCCACATATCGGAAATCTGTTAAAAAGTAGTCCTTATTCTCAGTAAAAAGGAGTCTTCCAGATGTTCCAGTAAAGCCGGAAAGATAATACCTGTTCACGGGAGAATCTATCAATAAAGCATCCAGATTATTTTCTTCCATTATTTGATGTACTTTCTCGATTCGTTCCTTCAATTTTGCTCCTCCTCATTTTTCGTTTGACCTGGAAAACTAACTTGATAAATTAACCTGGTAAGTTAATATAAATTTAATACTTTAATCATTTCAATGAAGATATATAAACTTAGAGTCCGGTTAACCATAACTACATTCACGGAAAAAAGCTAATTCCCCATTCCTCTTCCAGGCTAGAATTATCAATAACTTCCCTGTTTGATTATATTTAGTATAGCTTCCAGGGCATAGAGATAACCATCTGTACCAAGTCCACTGATCTGCCCCACAGCAATGGAAGCAATAACAGACTTATGTCTAAACTCCTCACGATGATAAATATTGCTTACATGTACCTCGACAACCGGCAGCTTAACTGCCATCAGAGCATCCCGGAGTACTATACTGTAGTGTGTCAGACCTCCTGGATTTATAACAATCCCTTTATACTTATTATAACCATCCTGGATAAAATCAACTATCTCTCCTTCATGGTTACTTTGAAATATCTCAACATTTATATTCAGCTTCTCAGCCTGCCTTCTGATATTTTTATTGACCTGTTCCAGATTAATAGAACCATATACCTCCGGCTCTCTTGTTCCCAGCATATTCAGATTAGGTCCATGTATTACAGCTATTGTTCTCATTTTAAGCATCAATCCTTTCACTGCCTACGGGCAGAAAATTATATGAAACTATCTGTTCACACTAAACTCTCCAGTACCTCTCTGACAAGATCATTATCCACATCATCATCTATATAGGCATCTCCCGGCTCTCTTAGTAAAATCCAGCGCAGAGAATTATTCTTTACCTTTTTATCATAGAATAACCGTTGATATACTGTTTCAGGATTTTCATTATATTGATATGATATCGGTAATCCATAGTCCTTAATCAGATCCACTAAAAGCCTGTATGAATCCCTGTCAATCAAACCAATCCTTGATGAAATGTCTGCAGCCGCAATCATACCAATCGCTACAGCTTCCCCATGATTGTATTTTTTATATTCGGTAACGGCTTCCAGGGCATGGCCGATGGTATGACCAAAATTCAGAAGAGCACGCTTTCCTTTTTCTTTTTCATCCTGATGAACTACAGATGATTTAATAATACAGGATTTGTAAATAATATGTTTCAGTGCTTCAATATCATAATTCAGAAGCTGCTGTCGCTTTTCTCTGAAGAATTCAACCATTTCCCTGTCAGCAATAAATCCATGCTTAATCGCCTCTGCCAGCCCGGTTTTCAATTCTCGTTCTGGTAGGGTCTTGAGAAACACCGGATCAATCAGTACAAAAAGCGGTTGATAAAAGGCGCCAATCAGATTCTTTCCTGCTGTATGATTAATTGCTGTTTTACCACCAACACTACTATCAACCTGTGCAAGTAATGTTGTCGGCACCTGTACAAAGGGAATGCCCCGCATAAATGTTGCTGCCAGGAAACCAGCCAGGTCTCCAACTACACCCCCACCAAAGGCTATAATTATATTGTCCCGACGAAAATCCTCCTCCAGCAAGAGGTCATATCCCTCTTTCAGATATTTAAAGCTCTTGGCCTCTTCTCCCGGCGGCACTATAAAAGTAGTAATCTCAAATCCAGCTTCAATCAAAATTGCCGATATTTTTTCGCCATATAGATTCATCACGTTTTTATCAGTTACAAGAAATATTTTTTTATTACTGTAATATTTCTTGATTTCTCCAGCAAGGTTTTCTACAATATTGACCCCTATCATTATATCATAATTTTTCTTTTCGGAAGGAATATCAAGCTTAATTTTCTGTATGGCTAATTCGCCATCATTCTTGCCCGCTGACACTTTTCTATTCTCGCTACCTTTCTGTTCTTTCATCTTCACTCACCTCTTCTATACTCTCATTTTTATGTTTTACCCCAGGCCCTACCCCTGTCTTCTCTATAATAATATCCACTATCTCATCAATACTATGACTATCTGTCTCTACCTTCAGCTCAAATTCATTATAGTATTTATTACGTTTCTCCAGCAGTGACTGAATCTCCTGGAGGGGGTCCACAACATCCAGCAAGGGCCTATTGCTGTCATCCTTAACCCTGGAATATATCTCTTCAGCCGTAGCACTCAATAGAACAGCTGTGGTTTTCTCCTTCAATATTCTTCTGTTGTAAGCAGAGAGAACTATACCACCGCCGGTGGAAAGCACAATGTCTTTATTGCATATAACAACCCTTTCCAGGGCATCTTTCTCCAGCTGCCGGAAATACTTTTCACCGTATTTTTCAAATATTTCTGGAATAGATATCCCGGCCCTATTTACAATTTCATCATCAGTATCAAGATACTGATATTGAAGTCTATCAGACAGTTTCTCGCCCACAGAACTCTTCCCCGTCCCCATAAAACCAATTAGAGATATAATCATAATGGTTTCCTCCTGGAATTTGTAACACTTGT
>JBKGXW010000041.1:0-18425 GCA_046546395.1 Halanaerobiales bacterium | reverse complement strand
GAGCAGTCATGTATAGCTATGAGCAGTCATGTATAACAGAAAAAGCCCGAGGCTTTAAACAGCCCGGGCTTTTTTGGGAGTATATCTTGAAAAAGAAATAATCTGGGAGACTAGAGTGCTTCTGAACCATTTTCCCCTGTTCTGATTCGATAGACATCATCTACAGGACTTATAAATATCTTGCCGTCTCCTACATTTCCGGTTCTTGCATTTTCCATGATGGTGCTTATTACTTTATCTGTCAGACTATCTTCTATAACAACTTCGATTTTCAGCTTGTTTCTTAATCTTATTCTATAAGTAACTCCGCGATACATCTCCTCATGCCCTTTTTGTGCACCATAACCCTTTACTTCTGTTATATTTAAACCAGTAATACCGATTTCCTCCAGGCGGTCAATAATAAGATCCAGTTTTGTCGGCTGAATAATTGCTTCTATTCTTTGCATTTAGAATTCCCCCTTATGTGAACCTGATATCTGAAAGTCGGGATATGAAACAGTACCATGTTCCGAAGAATCCAGACCTGTCACTTCGTCTTCTTCAGAAACCCTGAGTCCGATAATTGCATCAATAACTCTGAATAGAACATAGGCTAAACCAAAGGCCCAGACAAATACTGTTAATACACCTTTTAGCTGTGTAAATAATAGACTTAGCCCACCACCATAGAATAAACCGCCCTCCAGTGCAAAGAAACCTACTAAAAGTGTTCCCAGAGCACCACAGACACCATGGACAGCTACAGCACCAACCGGGTCATCTACATGTACTTTGTCAAGGAACTCAACTGCAAAGAGAACTACAAAACCTGCTATAGAGCCAATTAGTATAGCTGCTAATGGAGATACACTGGCACAACCAGCAGTAATACCAACCAGACCAGCCAGTACACCGTTTAATGTCATACTTACATCAGGTTTGCCGTATTTTATCCAACTAACAATCATTGTCATAGTAGCTCCAGCTGCTGCGGCTAAATTGGTGGTAACGGCAATTGAAGCAATACTGAGATCAGTACCGGCAACAGTACTACCTGGGTTGAATCCAAACCAGCCAAACCATAGAATGAAAACACCAAGTGCTGCCATTAAAAGATTGTGTCCCGGGAGTGCATTTGCAGATCCATCTTTATTATACTTACCAATCCTGGGTCCAAGAACAATAGCCCCGGCTAAAGCTGCCCAGCCTCCGACAGAGTGAACAACTGTAGAACCCGCAAAGTCTACCATATTGGAAAGCCAGCCTCCACCCCAGATCCAGTGTCCTACTACAGGATAAATAAATCCGCTAATAACAATACTATAAACAAGGTAACCTGCAAAATTAGTCCTTTCGGCCATCGCTCCAGAAACAATCGTTGCAGCTGTTGCAGCAAATACTGCCTGGAAGATCCAGAAAGCTGCAAGTGGGATATCTAATCCCAGGTGTTCAAATGTGCCACTTAAAAAAGCTCCACTTGTTCCCATGAATGCGTTTCCGAGACCAAACATGATTGCAAAACCAATTGCCCAGTATATAATAGAACCAGTTGCGAAATCCATCAAGTTTTTCATTATAATATTACCTGTGTTCTTAGCTCTGGTAAAACCGGACTCCACCAGGGCAAAACCAGCCTGCATGAAAAACACCAGGAATGCTGCCAGCAAAACCCAGATGGTATCAATCGCTATAGCATTACTTTCAGCAGTTGGTTCTGCCATAACATTAAGACTAAACAACAATAAGAACAACAAAACAAATAAAACATAAGTCACTACTCGACTACTCATTGATAAAACCCCCCTTGTGATGTTAGGTAAATGTTAACTTTGAATAAATTATAACATCAATATAACATACTGTCAAGAAAAAATTTTAAAAGATAACATAAAATTAACATAAAAATATGTTTTGACAGTTCTAAATAACTTTGATAAAGTTAAACTATACCCATATATATCAGGGTTTCAGGTATATATGTTGTTCTGTTTTGGGAAATAAATATATATATAAGACTATAGATAAAACTATTAGTAAAACTAAATAATACTAAATAAAACTAAGTAAAGCCAAGTAACTATCAGTAACGCTAAGTAACACTAATCAACTCATTAAATTCCTATCTCCGTGAAAGGGTGATAGTTCATTACAGATCACCTATCTGCAGATACAGTCAGTTTTGATGGCAAGATATCTACAGTGAATTTAGAAAGAAAAAACATAGTGAGTAAAGAAAAAATATTGATTCTATATAAGGGAGTGAACTCTTAATGACTAAATATGATAATAGTGCATACCAGATTGTTATTTTTGGTGCTACTGGGGATTTAACACATAGGAAGCTGCTGCCGGCATTCTATAATCTTTTCCAGCAGGATCAACTTCCAGAAGAATTATCTATCCTTGCTATAGGAAGAAGAGATAAGGATAGTCAAATATACCGGGAAGAGGCCTATGAAGCAGTCAGTGATAATTCAAGGTTTGATCTTGATGAGGATACCTGGGATGATTTTGCAGGAAATATTGAGTATCTTCGTTTTGATTTCAGGGAAGATGATGGATATGAGAAGCTCAGAGAAAAAATAATAGATAAAGCCCAGAGAATATTTTATCTGGCTGTTTCCCCTGATTATTTCGGTTTAATAGTAGATAAACTTGATGAAAATGAACTGGCACATAGTGATTATTCTGATACCCGGGTAGTTATTGAAAAACCGTTTGGTCGTAATCTGGAAACTGCCCGTCAGTTGAATGCCAAAATAAATAATGTGTTCCCTGAGAAAGATATTTATCGTATTGATCATTATCTTGGCAAAGAAATGCTGCAAAATATAATGGTTATTAGATTTGCTAATAGTTTATTTGAACCTCTCTGGAATAACAAATATATCGATAACATACAGATTATTTCAAATGAAAGTTCTGGAGTTGGAGAACGCGGTGGTTACTATGATGATTCTGGTGCCTTGAGGGATATGGTACAAAACCATATGATGCAGTTGCTTACATTGACAGCTATGGAACCTCCTGTTGAGATGGATACAGAATCTATTCGTAATGAGAAGGTTAAGGTATTGAAGGCACTTCAACTGGAATATGATAACCTGGAACAATATGTGGTTCGAGGACAGTACTGTGCTGGAGAGGTAGATGGTGAAGAGGTGCCAGCTTATCGAGATGAAGAGAGGACTGCTGATGACTCTATAACTGAGACCTTTGTTGCACTTAAATTATTTATAAACAACTTACGCTGGGGTGGTGTTCCTTTTTATATTAAAACTGGAAAGAGATTAACACATAAATCAACAGAAGTTGTTGTAGAGTTTAAGGCTGAGGCCCATCCCGCCTATCAGAGTGAATATGCAGACTTACTGCCAAACATACTCGTTATCCGGATACAACCACAGGAAGGCATATTTTTTCAGTTCAACGCTAAAAAACCGGGGACAGAACATAATATAGTCCCTGTTCAGATGGATTACTGTCAGAATTGTCAACTGGGAAATAATTCACCTGAGGCCTATGAGAGACTTCTTTTTGACATAATGCGCGGTGATTCAACCCTATTTACACGCTGGGATGAAGTGGAGTATTCCTGGAGGTTTATTGACAAAATTGCCAGCAGATGGCAAGAAAAAGAAGCAGATTTCCCCAACTATCAGGCTGGAACAGCAGGGCCCGAGGCTGCAGATAAATTACTGGCAGATGATGGGCGCAGTTGGTGGACCATCGAGGGATTTAGTGGAGAACAGGTAATGATAGATTCCAGGGGGTGTGATCTATAATGCTTCCAGATATTTTATACGATATATCAATGGAAATATCTCCAGATATGGCTGTATATAAAGATAGAGATGCCAAGAGGCCAGTATTTGAAGTGACCAGTGATCATCAGACTGCCAGTGCATATGAAACCAGAATAACTATGGATATGCATACAGGTACTCATATTGATGCACCATTACATATGATTAAAGATGGGAATACAATGGAGTATTTTTCGTTTAAAAATACCTTTAATGATTGTATTGTCCTCGATTTGAAGGATGTTGAAGGTGGAATTACTGGAGATGATATACATAATGTCGTTCTGAAGGATATTAAGGTAAACAACGTAGATATAAATATAGAAAGCAATAATTCTGATAAAGATTTATTGAAAAGTAACAAGAATAATAATGATTGTATACACAATACAGGTAATTTGCTAAAGGATAGAGTAGTATTACTGCAGACCAGAAATTCCTACGAAAACCGCAAGGAGGATTTTATATATCTTGCTGAAAGTGGTGCTGATTATTTAATAGATAATGGTATTATAGGTGTTGGAATTGACACACTGGGAATTGAACGCAGTCAGGAAGGACATCCCACACACAAAAAATTACTGTCAGAAAAAATATTTATTATAGAGGGTCTGGAGTTGAAAGACGTTTTACCCGGGCTCTATACACTGTTGTTAGTTCCTTTAAAAATAAAGGGAGTTGAGGCTGCCCCTGCCCGGGCTTTTCTATTAGGAAAGGCTTAAGTTGAGATGAATTAAGTTAAAATAATTAAATTAATTAAATAAATTAATAAAGATATATAAAGTAGCTGATGATTTAAAAAACTTTTTGTTACTTTTGTGCCTTGAGCGCAACGAAAGGAATGATGCTTAAGATGAGTACTTATGATTTAATAGTTATTGGGGCAGGTTCTGGTGGTTATGTTGCTGCTATAAGAGCTGCTCAGCTGGGTGCCAGGGTGGCAGTTGTTGAAAAAGATAAAGTCGGGGGTACCTGTCTGAACAGGGGGTGTATTCCCACTAAAACTATGGTTGCCAGTAGCAGGATGATTGATGATATAAGTAGGGCAGATCAGTTTGGTATAGAGATAGAGGATTATAAAGTTGATTTTTCAAAAATAATAGAACGTAAAGATAAGATTGTAGATGAATTAGTACAGGGAGTATATTATCTATTTAAGAAGAATAAGATTGATTTAATTGAGGGAGAGGCATCGTTAGCAAATTCTGAATCCTCAACAGTTAATAAAATTGTGAAAGTTGTAAATGGTGGAGAGTGCAAGGAGTACCAGACTGAGAATATAATTATAGCGACAGGTTCCCGGCCTTTCTCTTTACCCCAGTTCAACTATGATGGTATTAATGTAGTAAGTAGTAAAGAGGCACTTGATTTTGAAAGTATTCCGGAGGAGATGCTTATTATAGGTGCAGGCTATATAGGTTGTGAATTTGCCAGTATTTACTCTTCACTCGGATCTAAAGTTGTGTTGGTAGAACTTTTGAAACAGATACTTCCCGGAGAAGATAGAAGTACAGCAAAAAGGTTGGAAAGAATATTCAAGGCCAGGGGTATTCAGGTTTTAACTGATAAATCAGTTGAACTGGTGGAAGTACTGGACACCATGAAAGAGGCTTCGAATATCCTTGTTCACCTGAGCGATGGAGATACTATTAAGACTGAGAAAGTATTGCTTGCTGTTGGAAGGGTTCCGGTTACTGAAGGACTGAGTCTTCAGGAAGTGGGTGTGGAAGTGGATGAGCGTGGGGCAATAATTGTCAACAACCATATGGAGACCAATCTTCCTGGTATCTATGCTGTAGGGGATGTGACAGGGAAGGTTATGCTGGCACATGTTGCTTCTGCACAGGGAGTAGTAGCTGCGGAAAACATTATGGGTAAGGATAAAACCATAGATTACTTAAGTGTGCCTTCTGTAGTCTTTACCAATCCTGAACTGGCACGCACAGGGATATCATTTGCTGAAGCCCGCAAACAGGGATATAAAGTTAAGAAAGGGAGATTCCCCTACAGAGCAAATGGTAAGGCAAAAGCGATGGGTGAAGAAACAGGTATGGTCACTCTGATTGCTGATGAGGAAACAGATAGACTGCTGGGCGGTGAGGTGTTTGGTGCAGATGCTTCCAACCTTATATCTGAGATAACATTGGCAGTTAAGAATGGACTAACAGCAGGGGAACTTGCATCTACTATACATGCACATCCTACTCTTACAGAGAACATTATGGAAGCTGCTGAGGATATCCTGGGGATGTCTATTCATAGTTAACTTAGCAATAAAGTACGTTCTTAGTTTTCCTAACGGATGACTTAAAGGCCCTAAAATGAACAGGAGGTTAGTGCTGCTTATCTCCTAATTAAAAAAGGGAAGCTTTGGTGTCAGTTAGCTTTCGGATAAATGATTTATATAGAAAAGAATGTATCATTCAGGGAACTCCCGGCCGGTTTGCAAAACCCAAGAACGGGATTTTATCATCTAAGCTAAAGCTGTAGTTTAAATACTATGGCTTTTTTTAATGCAAGATAATAATACAAGGATAAAAATGTAAGGGTAATTCTTCCTTTATACCTGAGAAATTAGGATTTTTGGCGCATTTTTAATTAAGAATTAATCGAGTAGTTATTTGTATAAAATTATCACAATAAATATTAAATTCAGAGAATTAATAAAAAAAGAAAGAAAAATGTAATTTTAGCTAATTTGACATAAAATAATACTACATGGTATAATTTGTAAAACGAAATATTCTAAAAACAGGAGAGTTAATTTATGAGCAAACTTACCTATAGTTTTCCCCGGAAAAAGCAAATGAATATTAATAGATATTGTAAAATCGTCAGTACTGCTTCTTATTTACCCGAAAAAATTGTAAGTAATGATGAGATTATTAACAATTATGACTTGCCCTTTAATAGTGCTACTATCAGTAAGTCAACAGGTGTAGTGAATAGACATGTTGCAGAGGATAGTATGGTTGATAGTGATTTATTAAGTCAGTCAGCACTCAAATGTCTTGCTGGGAGTTCGGTGAGTCCGGATAACCTTTCAAGAATAATTGTTAATAAATATATTGGTGATAATATCTTACCGATGACCGCAAGTAGATTACAGGGGAAACTCAACTGTAATACTGCCGTACATTCCTTTGATATAGATGGAGGTATTTCCTCATTTTTATATTCTATTGATACGGCTTCCAGATTCATTAATACAGGGGATGAGTATATTCTTATAGCTTCTGGTGGGATTATTTATAGACTGATAAACAAAAGTGACCCGCGGGTAGCATTTTTGTTTGGTGATGGCTCTGCTGCTGTTTTAATGGGTTTATCAAAAGAACAGCACATTCTGGCCAGCTATTTTTATTCTAACTATAATTATTATGAGCTTGCTGTGGCAAAGGGTATATTAAAAGTGGATATAGATAAATCAGCTGAAAACAAAACTTCCAGGATATTTGATACATACACAATGGGTAATTGGAAAGAGGCAGAGGGTTTTTATAGACAGGCTGTAGAAGTTATTTCTGAGAATTTACTGGAAGAAAGCGGATTAGATATGGGTAATATTGATCTGATCTTGATTACAGAGAATAATCGAAAACTATGGGAACTGACGTTAGACACTTTAGGATATGATAGAGATAAAAGTTTATCCCTGATAGAGAATTGTGGTAATACCATGTCGGCAATGCTGCCATTGCTTATTGATCATGGTTTTAAAACAGGAAAAATACAAACAGGTATGAACGTAATGTTAATATCACATGGGGAAGGACTGAGTGGAGGTGGAATAATATATAGGGTCTAATTGCTTTATTAAAAGTATTTAAAATAGTATGATAATCTAGCGATTAATATTTTAATTAGTATTATGATAATCAGGCTTAGGGTTGGAGCTAATTTACCGCGGTCAGGAGTAGATTAAATTTCAGCCAACTAATATTAACAGGAGTGATAAACATGGAGTACAATGAAGTTTATACAAAAACCAGGGACATTATAGTAGAGTATCTGGGTGTTGATGAGAATGAGTTGGAGTCAGAAACAGATATTGTTGAAGAATTATGTGTAGATTCTATTGCATTAGTAGAATTAGGATTTAGGTTCTCCGAGACATTTGGTATACCAATGGTTGAAAACAATATGGACCTGTATATAATGAAAAATCTGGTAAATCATATTTATAATTCTATAGAAAACAAATAGGGGGGAGTATCATGAAAAAGTTAGAGTTTCCTGATATTAAACCCCTTGTTGTTGATAAGTATTGCCAAATAATATCTACCGGGATAGGTCTTCCTGAGGAAGTTATCAGTAATCAGTATATTATTGACGAGTATAATTTATTAGCCAGCGATAGGGCTGTTCAATATTCACTGGGTATCAAGGAAAGAAGATGGGCTAACTCTGATGAAAAGCTTGAGGATTTAATGGCATTAGCTGTCAAAGAGTGTCTGGACAAAGCAGATATGGATATCAATCAGATAAACAGGGTAATATATTCAAAACTATCTGGTGACTATCAGGTACCTGCCACATCTATAGGACTTATGAAAAAACTTGGGGCTACTGTAGGTATACCGGCTTTTGATATTACTTCTGCATGTAGTGGTTTTATTCATGCTATGGATCTGGCAATAAGATATATTGCATCTGGTGATGATTATGTAATAATTGTTGGTGGGAGTGTAATGGGAGAACCATTACTGGATGATGAGAAATCCAGCCAGTATAATATTTTTTTGTTCGGTGACGCTATTGCAGCGATGTTGTTGGGGCCTTCAGATATAGAGAAGATTATTTCTACATATATAGTTACCAGTCATGGCTTATATGATAATGCCTATATTGAATATGGGACAAGTCTTTTAAAAGAAGGTTTAACAGATATTAAGGCCGCTAATATCATTATGAAAATAAGTGATGGAAGAATTATTCATGATAGCTCTGTAGAATATTCCAGGGTGGTTGCTGATAAACTACTTTCTCTGACTGAGTTTTCCATTGATGATTTAGACTTTTTTGTTACATCAGATCAGTCAACAGGGATCTGGCAGGATCAATTAAAGACACTTGGTATTCCTGAAGAAAAAAGTACCAGCCTTTATTATAAACATGGAAATACAGTGGCAGCTATGAGTCCTTTAAATCTCCATGAGTTAATTGAGTCCGGAAGATTAAAAAGAGGAGATCTTGTTATGATGCAGGCCCATGGTGCCGGGGCCAGTAGTGGAGGTGTTTTGTTTAGATATTAAGATGGCATCAGAGAAGAAATTAACTTAACTATATATCATTAAAAGAATATTAATAGAAAGAAATGGGGGAATGATTTATGAACTATTGTGAATTGTTATACAATACTGATGAAAAGTATCTTGACTGTGAGGCACTTATAGATGCAGATAATGGGCGAAGGCTTACATACAGGGAGTTGATGAAAGAGGTGGCGGGGGCTGCCGGATTTTTAGATTCCAGAGGATATAAGCCTGGTGATGTAATAGCAACACATCTGTATAACAGTATAGAAGCTGCGGTAGTACTCCTGGCTGTTCAATATATTGGAGGAGTTATATGTCTGGTTGATCCCTTATTTAAGACAGATGAACTTGATTATTATATTAAAGATTCAGGAGCAAGATGTTTAATAACACATCTTGATGAAAATTCTATTGAGACCTTGAAGGGAGAAATAGAAGTAATCAATATTGAAGAAATAAAAGACTATATTAATGATTATAGGGATAGTAAATACAGTGAAGATAGTACTAATGGCGAGGATAGTGAATATAGTAATGGCAGTAAAGGAAACAATATTCTTAAATCTGAACAGGATTATTATGATTATGATAAAGATGAACTTGCAATGTTATTATATACATCTGGATCTACATCAACTCCCAAGGGAGTTATGCTTTCAACGGAATGTTTTTTTACTTTTCTTGAGAAAAGTAATCAGTCACTGTATCGCCACAATAAAGATGATAGGCTGATGTGTTTTGTTCCATTTTCACATGCATACGGTTCTGTGTCACTTCTGGTTCCTGCCCTTGATGGTAAGGCAGCATTAGTATTTTTGAGGTCTTTCCATCCTACTAAAGTAGCTCAGACTATCCTGGATGAAAAGATTACACATATGTTTGGAGTGCCAACACATTATCAACAGCTTTTAAGATATGAGTCAATACATGACACATTGAAAAATCTGAAGGCGGCTTTTTCAGCAGCCTCTCCGTTGAGTTTTGATACAGCTCAACGTTGGTACAAAGTTACAGGTATTCATCTGGATGAAGGTTATGGTATGACCGAAACAACTACCCTTATATCTACGAGAATGTCCATGCTTCCTGAACCCGGTGGAAACGTTGGCTTTCCACCAGAGGGAATACTGGAAATTGAAGCTGTTAATGAGAATAACGAGGTCTGTGAAGATGGTATAATTGGTGAGCTGAGGGTAAAGGGTAAGGGCATTATGTTGGGATATTTAAACCGTCCTCAGGCAACAGAGGAAGTATTAAGAGATGGTTGGTTATATACAGGAGATCTTGGATATAGGAGAAGTGATGGTTCTTTTGTAGTCTGTGGTAGGAGGAAAGAATTTATCAATGTTGCAGGATTGAAAATATCACCCATTGAAATTGAAGCAGCACTTAATTCACACGAAAGTGTTCTTGATTCAGCTGCTATAGGAATTGAAGATACGCTTTACGGTGAATTAGTAAAAGCCTTTGTAGTACTCAGGAGCAATGCAAAAATAAGGGAACGTGATTTAATACGTTATGTATCAGATAAAATAGCTAATTTCAAGGTGCCCAGGTCTATCAGTATTATGGAAGAACTGCCGAGAAATAACATGGGTAAAATTGATAAAAAAGCATTAAAAAATATATCGTAGAGGTAATAACTATGAATGAAACAAGCTCCAAATTTGTTGATAAAATGGCCATGGAAAGACTGTTAAGTGAAAAATTATCACAGGTAAGTCATTCACCTGTAAATTCTATATTTGAGCAGATTGATATTGACATTGATTCTATAGATAAATATTCACTGGATGAATTGACAGTTAATGAATATAGGGCCTCCCAATTGAATTATTTCCTGTTGCCCTCTTTTTCCGGGACTTCACATTATCCTGAAAACAATAATGTGTATTTATATCATTCCCCTTCGGAAAATCCCGAGGGAAATATTTTGTTGCTACACGGCTTATATGATGATAATCTCGATAATTATAATTTTCTAATTAAATTGTTAAATGAATTAAAGCTGAATGTTTATTTAATGATTTTGCCATTTCATTATGACAGAAAACCAGAAGAAAGTTCTTTTGGTGGGGAATTCTTTTTCAGTGCTGACTTCTATAGGTCACGGTTTGCTTTTAAACAGGCCCTATACGATATTGAAGTTTCGCTGCAGTTTATAAAAAAGCACAATGCATTAGCGACTGTGTTGTCAGGGTTTAGTATGGGGGGATGTCTGGTAAGCAGATATTATTTATTGCAGAAACCATCAGTAAATGTCTTTCTGATTAATCCTGTGACCAACATTACTACTTTGCCCTGGGACAATCCGTTAATGATTACTATCAGAAGGGATATTGAAGATAGTGGGACTGATATCAATGAATATAAAGCGGTTTTTAATGAACTAAATGTTTATGAAAATATTAATAAACCTTTTGCAGAAAATGCTGCAATGATTTATTCTATTTACGATCAGATAATAAGCGAAGAAAAGTATCAGAGATTTATAAAAAAGGCTGGCATTAAAAATGTAGGTAGGTATCAGGCAGGGCATTTGAATATTTTAAGAGTTCCCAGACTTTCAAGAGATATCTATGACTTTTATAATAGTCAGGTAAAAGGAGGAGTATGTTATGAGTAAGTATTATTATCCAGAGGAAAGAATAGCTGTTGTAGCAATGGGGGGGATATTCCCCGATGCTAAAGATACAAGTTCTTTATGGAGTAACATATTAAGCAAAAAGATATCTGTGAGAGAGATTTCTGATGATGTGCCTGATATAGACCTTTTTTATGATCCTGAGGTGTTCGGAAAACATACAAAGAATGATAAAACATATACAAAAATTGCAGCTGTACCAGATAAGATTAATTACATAGAACTATGCAGTAGGTTTAAAATACCGCCTGCAGTAGCAGAACATATGGATCCAAATCAATATGCCGCCATTTATTCTGTAGACCAGGCTTTGAGACAACTTAAAAGTAGTCTGCCGAAAGAGAAAACAGCAGTAATCCTTTCTATAGGGAGTCCGGGAAGAAGGTATATAGACTTGAATAGAAGGGTTTATTTTTCTATTATTGAAAATCGTTTACGTAATCATCCTGAAATTAAAGGTAGCCCGGAATACTCACGATTGGAAGCTATTCTCGATGAACTGTCCGCTGAAGTTAAAAGTAATACACTTGCTGTTACTGAGGATACTGCACCGGGTTATTTACAGAATATTACGGCAAGCAGGATTTCCAATATATTTGATCTATGGGGCCCCTCATATGTATTGGACGCTGCCTGTGCTTCATCTCTTGCATCAACTATAGAGGGTGTAGTTGGTTTATTAAATCATGAGTATGATGCTGTAATTACTGGCGGTGTTGAAGTAACACTAAATGAACATAATTTTATTGCTTTTTCAGGTATTAATGCTCTCTCCCCTGATGGGTCGTATCCCTTTGACTCACGTGCAAATGGATTTGTGGTAGGCCTGGGGGGTGGTGTACTTGTTCTGAAACGTTTATCAGATGCTTTACGCGATAATGATAATATTATTTCCATTATATCTGGATATGGTAGGGGTAGTGATGGAAAGGGGAAATATATTGCAGCCCCAAGTGAACAGGGACAGATAAGGGTCATCCAGAGTGCCTGTGAAATGGCCAATTATACAGCAGATACCATAGAACTTATAGAAGCACATGGTACTGGTACAATTGTGGGAGATGTTGTTGAAATGGAAGCATTAAAAAATGCTTTTTCCAACTTAGGTGTGAATAGAGAAAACTTTTGTGGGGTTGGGTCGATAAAATCGAATATTGGTCATCTGAGAAATGCAGCAGGTGGGGCGGGCCTGATCAAGGCATCGATGGCATTGAAAAATAGAATCTTGCCTCCCTCTGCCAATGTTCAGAGTATAAATCCCAAATTAGGGCTTGAGGGTTCTCCATTTTATATCCTTCAGGATTCAAGACCATGGGAGGGAACAGGTCAACATCCACGTAGGGCAAATGTAAGTGCCTATGGATTTGGTGGTGCTGATTTTCATATCTGTCTAGAAGAGTACCGAGCTGAATTTGTACCGAAAAATTATCCAGTTTCAAAACCTGGAAGATTTGAAAGAAAGCCTGGTATATATGATCAAGGTCGGAGTGAGAAAAAGCCATCCCGGGATAAGCCGGTTATGAATGTATTTTTTTCTGCAGATAACTTTGATGAGTTAAAAGAAGAATACCTTGAATTTGTAGAGAATACAAAGAATATAAAGAACACAAACAATATAGAGAATACAAATAATAAAGAGAACACGAGAAATACAGAGAATATGAATAGTACAGAGAGTACGAATAGTACAGAGAGTATAGATAACATAGAATATGATGCTGCCAGAACTCATGAATTTAAGAGAGCGTGTTTTTTAAATAATTCTTCTGTTTCTGTATCCAGGGAGTGGAGGCTGGCAATCTCTTGTACTTCTATAAATGACCTGGAAGAAAAGTGGGGTAAATTTGAAGAATTTATCGCTAAGGGCGACCTGGAAAATTCCAGGCATTTGAAGCTAAAGGGTATTTATTTCGGTATGGGTAGAGGATATACTTCTGAACAGATAGCATTTATGTTTCCAGGACAGGCATCGCAGTACCCAAATATGTTATCCAGTATATATGAAAATTTTTCGATGATAAAATCATTTTATATGCAGATTGATGCTGTATGGCAGTCTAGATACGGTTATTCGGTCCTGCCATTAATTTTTGGCAGTGAAGAAGAATTAAAAGCCAGGCTAAAAGACACCGTAAATACACATCCAGCTATGTTTATAAGTAGTATGGCTTTATTTAAATTGTTAAGTGAATCTGGAGTAAAGGCAGATTATATGATAGGTCACAGTCTGGGGGAAATTACTTCATTATTTGCCAGTGGAATGCTGGATTTAAAATCAGCAGTACGTTTAATTGGTTCAAGGGGATTTGCCTTTGATAGTATACCTGAAAATCAACGAGGAAAAATGCTGAGTATTAAGTTGAGCAGGGAAAGAGTTTCAAAAATTCTAGAGAATAACGATTTTCATATAAGTATTTCCAATATAAACTCTCCCCAGCAGGTGGTGGTTGGTGGAGTAGAGGAAGAAATAGATAAATTGAAAACTTACCTGGATGGTAATAATATTAAATACATTACATTAAATGTTTCTCATGCATTTCATACAGAACTGGTTCAGGAAGCTGCAGATAGATTCTATTCAGATATCAGGAATGTCAAATTCTCTCCGCCTACTGCAAAGCTTATGTGTTGTAATGAGGTTGACCTTTATCCAACTAAGGGTGATGAGCTTGATAAAGTACCCAATATGCTTAAAGAGCAGATTATATCACCTGTTAATTTTGTGGACTCTATTTTGAAACTCTATGAAGAAGGTGTGCGCATATTTATTGAAACAGGTCCATCTTCTGTTCTCACAAACCTGGTTGAGAAAATATTGGATGGTAAGGATATTAGAGTTGTTGCTTCAAATAACAAAAATAAGGATTCGATTGAAACATTTTATCATACACTTGCAGAGCTCTTTGTCTGTGGTATAGATATTTCAGAGGTTCCTGAGGATAGTATACTGGGGATATATGATAAAGAAAACGCAGATGTTGAAGACTCAGATAAAGAAAGTATAGATCAAGTAAGCATAGATGCAGAAAGTGTAGATGCCGACAGCTCATTTAACGAGATGAGTCTTCAAAATGCTTCCCGGGAATATCAGAACTCCCAATTCTATAAAGAAGAGAATTTGAAAAATGATCTGGAGAATAATAAAGAGAGTATGACCGGGATATATAAAGAGAAGGAAAGCATTGTATATAGCGGGGTCTCTATTGGGTTGCCAGGTAGTTTCAAAAAAGCCTTTTCTGATGATAATTTTGATATAATATTTGAGGGGAAGAATCTAATTGAGAAACTGACCAATCAAGAACAGGAGAGTATCCTGGATTTAAATATAACTAGATTATTAAAAACAGAGAACACTACCACATTAAAAGAAATTAAATCTATTAATGAAGTCATACAATTTGCAGGTAAATTTGGGCAGATGGACATGATGAATGATTATCTGATAGATGAAGGAATGCTGGAACAGATGACTCTAACTGTATGTGCTGGTATTGCAGCTGGTTATGAGGCTCTAGCAGATGCGGGTATCCCTCTGATTAGTGAGAAGAAAGCTGGCGGGAAATACTTATCAAATAGGCTGGTACTTCCTGAAGATATGCGTGATAATACTGGTATTATATTTGCAAATGGTCTTTGGCCACTGGAGTCTGTTATTGACGAAGTATCTAGATATGTGGCCAGTAAATTTGGAAGTAGGACCAGAAATGATCTTATCAACTTCTATAATGATGTTATTACAAATATAAGTGATGAAACAACAAAAAGAAAATTAACTGATTGGTTTACACTCCATTATTCAAGGCTTTTGGACAGTGGTAATGAGGGTGAGATATATAAGTTTAATCATCACTTTATGAACCTTTTATCATCTCAGGCCAACAATAGACTGGCACAATTGATTGCTGCCTCAGGCCCGAATTTTTATGTCGGTGCTGCCTGTTCATCAACAGCAAGCGCAATTACTATTGCAGAAGATATTATTAGAGCAGGACATGCTGATCGGATGATAGTTATAGGTGCAGATATATCATCTACCCCCAACTTATTACCCTGGTTTGGAGCTGGATTTTTGAGTATGGGTTCACTTACAGATTCTGCTGATTTATTTCAGGCAGCAGTACCATTTGACAGGCGCCGCAATGGAATGATTCTGGGTTCAGGAGCTGTTGGATTGCTTCTTGAGAAAGAAAGAGATGTTCAGAGAAGAGGAATGAATGGGATATGCCGTATATTAGGAAGCCATGCCTTTAATACAGCAGGACATCAGTCCAGAATTGATACAGATAAGCATGCTGTTGAACTTGATAGATTCATCAAGAAGATGGAGAATGAATATAGGCTTGACCGAGATAAATTAGCCTCAGAAGCAGTATATTGTTCACATGAAACCTTTTCACCCAGGAAAGGGGGCTGTGCTGAAACTGAGAAAATCGCTCTGGAGAGGGTTTTTGGAGAAAACTTTAAAAAACTCAAAGTAATAAATACAAAGGGTTTTACCGGCCACACAATGGGGGCTTCAATTGAAGATGCTGTTTCAGCAAAAGCCCTTCAGTATCAGAGAATACCTCCAATTGCTAATTATAAAGAGGCGGATCCAATCCTGGAAGGCTTAAATCTATCCAGTGGTGGTTCATATGAATTCAAATATATTTTAAAATCTGTAATTGGTTTTGGAGCTCAGGGAAATTATCAACTTCTGCAGGGTATCGCTGAAGGTGATGATAGGATAATTAATAAAGATATATATAATCAGTGGCTTAACAAAATTACTGAAGAGTCAAATACAGAACTAAAATATAGGGGCAGAATACTTACAGCTGAAGGAGAAAATGAGCATTCCAGTACCGGATATACGGGAGAAGCAGACAAATATTCTGCTAATATTTCCAGGGATGGCAGGAAAGAAGTTGCTGCCTCCAATAGCGCAGCTTATGTTGATACTACCTTCGACAATGCTGCTTTCGGCAATAGCGATAATACGTCTTCTGCTAATATCAATGCTACTATAAAAAGTAGTATCGAAAGTCAGGAAGATAAGGGAGCAGATAGTCTGGAAGATAAAATCTATCAGATATTCTCAGAAATCACAAAATATCCCCCGGAAATGTTGGAAAAAGATATGGAACTGGAAGCTGATTTAGGTATCGATACTGTAAAACAGGCAACAATTTTCTCAATGATTGGAGAAGAATTTAAGATAAGTGTTGACAGAGTAGAGGAATTATCCCAGCACAAAACCATAGGTGCATTATTAGCGTTTGTAAAGAATAACAGGACCGATCAAGCAGGGAAAAATGATATTGATCAGCAGGATATTAAAAAAGAGGTTCTGGAATTAATTTCACAGATAACAAAGTATCCCGTTGAAATGCTAGAAATGGATATGGAGCTAGAGGCAGATCTGGGGATAGATACGATTAAGCAGGCAACTATTTTCTCAGAACTTGGTGAAAAGTATAAGCTTGATGAGACTCTAGGCAGTAGTGCTGCTCAATATAAGACTATCGAATCCATTGTTAACATGATCGGGGAATCCTTTGAGAAATCTTCTGCTGAGCCTGTGGTAAAACCAGCTGTTGAAAACTATAATGATGTATTACAGAATGATGTATTACAGGATGATTCTCCCGGGAAAGTTGTGAGTAATAAAGACTCATATGAAAAAAATATAGAAATTACCAGTACAGAAATTTCCAATACAGATGTTAGCAATATAGAAATTATTAATACAGATATTGAAAATACAGATATCTCCAATAAAGATATTAGCAATGTAAATATTAGCATTACTGAAGATGATAAGATAGATAGAGAACTCTGCCTTCAAATACCTGTATTCAAGGAGAAGGAGATTACTTCAAGTGACTATGCTCTGAAAGATAAAAATGTCTGGGTTATTGGAGATGACACAGAAAAGGTAAAAAAAACAATAGTTGATTTTAATGATATTACAGATCATGTTGAAGGGTTTGTTTTTGATGATTCTATGGAGCTAGAAGATTTGACCAAAAAGATCTTTAATTTTGTTAAAAAACCAGTAGATATTATTGTAGATATTAGTTGCAGCGAGAAGGATATTGATTTTGATAAAATAGCAGGGACTGAAGAAGAAAGTAAATTTTTCCTTAACAGTGAAGCAAGGTTTATATTTTATAAGAAACTTTCTGAATTACTTACTGAACCAGAGTTAAAAATTGTATGTCTGGTTTCCATAGATGGAAGTCATGGTCATTCTGTGGATAATAAGGATAAATTCAATCCCTTTCCCGGGGCTTTATGTGGTTTTTACAAGGGGCTAAGAAAAGAGTGGGGAAAATCCAGCATAAAAATAGTTGATATAGGTCCTCAGATAAATTTTGCTATAAAGGATAAGAAATCAGATACCGGGGTAACAGACATATTGTTAGATGAGCTTAAAGATAGTTCTGCAGATTATGAAATAGGATATAAAGATGGAAAACGTGTCGTTCTTAAACTTGATTATCTGGATCGCCAGAAACTGGAGGGTACTTTACTTCCTGAATCCCCGCATTTTGTTGTGACAGGTGGTGGAAGCGGAATTGCTGCAGAAATAATACGGGGAATATCTCAAAAAATGCCCGCTACATTTACGATTCTTGGTAGAACAGTATTACCTGAAAATATAAAGGAACTATCACAGCTGTCTAAACGGGAGTTGAAAGAAAAGCGCTTCGAGATACTGGAAAGTTTAAAAGAAAGCGGGAAAAGACCATC
>JBKGXW010000040.1:0-18508 GCA_046546395.1 Halanaerobiales bacterium | reverse complement strand
TAGTATGTTTGTTAATTAGTATGTTCTTAAATAATTATATTCATACAGTATAACTTCAATTACTTATACTATATAAATCAGCACAAATATTTAGTATGTAAAGAATTATGGATTAATATCCCCCACTCATTAGAGCAAATATCATACCAAAACTTGTAATAAATCCAATAACAAACATAACAAGGCTTACAATAATTAATATTCCCTGAATTTTAAAATAGGTGTTCAGATTCTCAAATAAATCATAGAGACTTGCCTCATCTGCTTCATCCATAGCAAGCATTCTATCGGCTTCCTTTTTAACATTCCTCAACTTAACACCAAGGATAATCATTATAATACCGGGAATAGCCCCTACTACAAAAGCGAAAAGCCCAGATAGTGCAGATAATGCACCAAAAATAATAGTCATAACACCTACAAATCCTACCCACTTACTGGTTTCCTGTAATTGTTCGCGTTTTAACAAAATAATTCCTCCTTTAAAGTTTGTTTATTATATTATTATTATTCGTCAATAATCTCTGATTTCCTGCAAAAAAAGAGGATTCTTTGGGAATTATTTGTTACTTTTATAATATTCGAGCATCTACTTCATACTTATGGTATTTTTGTTTCTTTTTGACAATAATTAAACACTTCGCTTATATATTCCTACATTCATATAGATCTATTAAATCATCCATCTGTTTATTCCATTCCTGATCTATTTTACATCTATCTGAATTTGACCTGAACCAATCTATAGTCTGTTTAATTCCTTCTGCAAAGGGAACTGTTGCTTTAAACTCAGGCACAAATCTCTTAATCTTACTATTGTCAAAAACACAGCTAATAGCTTTATCACCAAGCAAACCACCTTCTCTATCAGGAAGTTTAGATATAATAAAATCAGAGGCAATGTGTATTAACTCCGGTTCTACCCCGGCAGCTCGACCAATAGTCTGGTATATCTGATTCCAGTTCAGCACTTCATCTGATGTTATATGAAATGCATGACCAATTGTCATCATATTACCCAGCAATCCAGTAAATCCTTTTGCAAAATCAGTATTATGAGTCATGGTCCATAGTGATGTGCCATCCCCATGTACAATTATTTTCTTGCCTTTTTGCATACGATCTACCAGTGACCAGGGATACTCCCAACTATTTAAAGCGGCAGGAATCATTGTATCTCCATAGGTATAAGAAGGCCTGACAATAGTGACGGGAAATCCATTTTCTCTATATTCTTTCATAAAAAGATTCTCACAGGCTATTTTATCCCTGGAATACTGCCAGTATGGATTAGCCAGAGGTGTAGACTCTGTGATCATGTAATCTGTTGGTGGTTTTTGATATGCCGAGGCAGAACTTATAAAGACATATTGATCTGTAATACCTTTAAATATTTCTATATCAGCTCTGGCCTGATCAGGTGTAAATACTATCCAGTCCACTACAACATCAAAGTGATGATCTTGTAAAGCCTCCCTACTGGACTGAACATCTCTAATATCACCATTAATAACCTTCGCCCCTCCAGGCACAAACTGATTATGTTTACCACGGTTAAAAAGGTATAACTCTATCCCTTTCTCAACAGTCAGTCTGGAGACCGCCTGACTGATCAGGCCTGTCCCTCCAACAAATAGCACTTTCATATCTACATCAACTCCTCATTTAATATCCTACACCAACTTGCCAGGAACAAAATTATCAGGACTAAATTTAATCCAGGATCCAGAACAACACAATTTCTCTATACTAAATCACTATCTACTTAATTAATTCTGGAACAAACACAATTTTCCTTTAAAAAGAAGTCCTTTCGTAAATTTCATCGTTTTCTTATCAGTTTATTCATATCATCATAAATAATGTATTCATTCTAGACAAGGTCAAGTAATCCGTGCAGATCATTAAATGCATCCTCTATTTCTTTATCCTTAAAATATGGTTTTATATAATTTATCTCCTCAGTAATCTTTTTGATATCTTTAAGTCCCATTTTTCTGTTCATATAAATGATAGTCCCTCTTAATTCGAGATAGCGTGTCTCTATATTCCCAAATAAATCAATCACTCTACTAAGTTGTTTCTCAGTCTCTTTCCAGTAATCCTTATACTGTTCTATTAATAATTTATATTTTATACCCAGATCTATTTTTGAACCAAAACATTCTGGGCCCTGGGAATATTCTATAATTAAATAGCCATTATTACAGAGAATATCAAGGTCACTGATTAACTCAACTGAATAAGGACCATAGGTAAATAGTTTAAAATCATAAAAAGAATAATCTGAGTATAGTTCCTGAAAAATATATGATAATTGTTGTAGTTTTATTTTACTTAAATTATAGTCCCTTCTATTCATAAGAATACAGATCTCTGTCAGCAAAGAATACCTTTTGTTTATATCCATTTTTTCCTCCCTGAAAACATACATATAACCTACACTATTTATTATGCATATACTCTTATATATATGATTAAATCTATTTAAACAGCTCTATTCAGATCATTTCCACATTATAACTGACCCGCCACCCGCCAGGTATTAAATTCTAACGGAATCTTCTCAAGATTATTTCACACAAAAAGAAAAACGGCCCCGTGGACTGGACCGCATTACTCATTAATTTCATTAATTATTAATTTCATTAATCCTTTATACCCAGATATAGCATATGAACAATGGAGGAATTCAGATCAGGGGGTCCAGTGGTCAATCAGAATAAGTTTGCCTTCTTTACAATCTGGACAGGTAACACCTGTTTCTCCACCATCTGTTGACATCTCCCCTTCTTCAGACAAAAAGAGATTGACACTTTTACAATTAGGACACCTTACAGCGCTTTCTTTCTCTTTTTTTAGTATTGACATGAATTTTGAAAAACCCTTAAAACCCTTACTTTCCACAGCGCGTCTATTAAACTCCTCTATTATCACATTTACCTCATTCCCACAATCAAGGCAGAGCATATCTGCAAATAAACCTTCAACTCCGCTAAATCGGGCCTCCTGTGTAACTGGACCTGGAAAACCATAAGGCATTCTCTTGCCTTCTTTATTCCGATAGAATTCCCAGGGACCTGAAGTATTGTATTTCTTTTCACACTTAGAACACTGGTAAGTGAAATTCTCTCCCATATTTTCACATCCTCTTATAACGTATAGTGTTTTGACACTCCATGGTGCAAGCCCATCGAATTTACTTTTAATAAAATCTTATAACTCTGATAAAAACTTCTCGCTCTGTAACGTAATTTTCTCTATCTCCTTGTTCAGCGAACCCAGTTCAATTCCTATATCATCAGAAGTCTTCATAATGTAATTAGAGTCAGACTTAATATTTTCAAATTCTCCCACAATTCTATTTATAGTATTAACTACCAGAACTATCTTTTCTTTCAAATTGTTTGTATAATCCTGTATCTTGGAAACCTCAGAATTTGATATTTCGGCTAACTCCCTTATTTTTTCTGCTACAACAGCGAAACCCCGGGCATCTTCGCCGATTCTTGCAGCCTCTATAGAAGCATTCAGAGCAAGTAGATTAGTTTCTTCAGAAAGATTTGAAATGATTTCTCGTATTTCATCAAACTTTTCTGTCTGCTGCTGCACAATATTTGCATTTTTGTTCAGAGAAGATATACTCCCTGAGGATGCTTCGATTTTGCTATTACTATCCTGTATTCTATCAAGTACAGTATGATTACTTGCATCCAGTTCTTCCATTGTTGCAGATATCTGTTGTATTGTGAAATTAAGACTTGACAGAAAATCAATAGCTGTATTTTTCTGACCCTCCATTTTTTTACGCTGCAGATCAGCTTTTTGTTTCTGATTTTCTGCTTCCTCCTGTTTTATTTCCAACAATTTGTGCTGATACCAGTGACAGTTTTCAGCTTTATTCAATCCATTATATATTGCCAGTGCCATATCTTCACAGGAACCATATCCACAACTCCTGCAATCCTTAATATCTTCATCTGTATATTTTTCCATCGAAGCAAAAATCTCTTTTTGCTTCCTGTTATCTGGTGTTTTAAGGTTTATATTTTCTTCTAAATTTAAATATCCCCGCGAGTAAAGATTTTCATTCCAGTGGTTATCAATATATTTTTTCAATTTTCTTTTACCCAAATATTTGATAGCAGTATTGTATTTTTCCTGCATCTCAATATTCCTTTTTTCAATAAGAATTTCAACTTCATCAATACTCTTATCTATATTCAGAGTGCCTGGCCCCCCATTACAGCCCATCTCACAGTTTAGGCAGTCAATTAATAGAGGATTCACTTTCTTATTTATAGCCCCTGGTAATTCATCCAGGTATTTATAAATTAATCCTACTCCTTCAATTTTTCTGGTCGAACTTACGATATCCTTGTTTTCTCGGGCAGCAGTTCTCATCAATCCCCCTGGCGAAGAAAATAAAACAGCCCTTTCTGCAGGTGGATTATTATACTCAAGCTCTGGAAATGCCTGCAGATCAATATTGTTATTCTTATAGTAATTATCCAGACTTCTAAATGTGACATTATAATCGCCCATATTAGTTTCATTAAATTCCCGTTTCTTTGCCAGACAGGGTGACAAAACAGCCACTTTGTAATCCGTATATTCTTTATAGTAATTTTTTATCATTTTTATAGTATGTAACATTGGAGAATCCACAGGAGCTAGATATTTAATAAGTTCAGGTTTATACAATTGAACGTAGGAAACAATTGCAGGACAAGGCTGAGAAATTACACATTCTGGTTCCTCACGTCTTATGTATTCCAGATAAGATTTAATAGTCAATTCGGCTCCAAAAGATACGTCAAAAATCGCTTTGACACCTTTATCATGTAACCACCCATTAATATTTAAATATGTTCCGGGAAAATTGGAAGCTATAGATGGGGCTGCAATTGCAACGATCTTTTCTCCATAATTTAAATCCGATATGAATTCATCAAAATCATCCAGTGCTTCTCTAGCGCCGTGAGTACAGGCAGATATACAATTTCCACAACCAATGCACCTATCTACATTTATTAAAACGCTATCACCTGAGCCGTCATTGGCCATCACAGGACAGGCGCTAATACAACTATGACAATTTACACACAAATCAGAATTTACTTCTACAACAGGAACCAGGTTAATCATTAGATTTTCCCCCTATTTAAAATATAGTATAATATATAGTTAGTCATTTTTCTAAAATATCCTTCAAATTATATAAATAATCTTTGTTTTCTTCTAAATTTTAACACATCATCCTATTTTATAGAATACCCTGTTGCTTAAATATGGAGACCTTATTGAATAACATAACATTTTGCTCCATCCGAATTATTAATTTCCTTCTTAAATAATAATCTGATAAATATGCACATCAATATATCTACCAAATTTATATCCTACTTCTTTCATAGTACCTATTAATTCAAAACCATATTTTTCATGAAGGTATATACTTACTTCATTTTCTCCGGCTATTCGGGAGATTATAGTATGACAATCTGTTTTTCTGACATGATCAATAATTGAACACATCAGTTTATTTCCGATCCCCTTACCCCTTTGACCTTCATCTATATAAATAGATAATTCAGCGGTATTACTATATGCACATTTATCAGACCAGAGTGATAAAGAAGCCCACCCAGTAACGCCAATATCTGCTTCAGCTACCAGTACTGGATACCGGTCATCATGACTGGTAAACCAATCTATGCGGGATTCAATAGTTTTTGGTTCTGTATCAAATGTTGCAACTGTATTTATTACCGCCTGATTATATATTTCGGTAATTCTTTTTAAATCTTTGAGTTCTGCTTTTCTTATTAATATCTCCCTCACCTCAATATCCTGCTTTTCTTATTAGCCAAAATTTAGCTTCAGTATAATAATACTAAGGACCTTTTCAGTCAAATATATCACGGTGTAACTGATCAGGTCCTGAAATATTAGTAAGTCAAATTTATTAAATATCGTTCTTTAGATTTCTTCAATCCAGTCAAATGGATCTTCCAGTTTGCCGGTCTGAATTCCTGTTATACTGTCATATGTTTTTCCAGAAAGTTCACCTATTTCCCCATCATTTATTTTTATTTCTTTACCTTCCCAATGCAGGCTTCCAACGGGTGATATAACGGCAGCAGTACCAGTGCCAAAGACCTCTTCAAGCCTTCCCTCAGCATGTGCCTGATATACCCCGCCAATAGTAATCTGCGATTCCTTAACAGGTATCCCCCAGCTCCTGACAAGTTCTATTACAGAATTACGAGTTATTCCTGGCAGTATACTTCCATCCAGTTCAGGAGTTATTACCTCTCCATCTATTTTAAAGAAGACATTCATTGAACCTACTTCCTGAACATACTTCCTCTCAAAACCATCCAACCACAATACCTGTACAAACCCCTTTTCAGCAGCATTAGCCTGAGCTATCATACTTGCTGCATAATTACCGCTGGTCTTGGCAAAACCTGTTCCGCCTTTGACAGCACGGACATATTTGGTTTCGACATAAATATCAACCGGATCTATACCCTGGGGATAATAGGCACCCACAGGTGATAGAATAACAATAAACTTATAACTTGTAGAAGGTTTCAGTCTTAAAGCAGGATCTGTTGCTATGATAAACGGCCTTATGTAAAGTGATGTGCCTTCAGCACCAGGAACCCAATCCCTGTCCACATTTACCAGTTCTTTTATTGCTTCCAAACAGAATTCTGTGTCTATTTCAGGGATACACATACGTTTATTGGACTCATTCAGCCTCTCCATATTTTTTTTCGGTCTGAATAAAAGAATTTGTCCCTCAGGCCCTTTATAAGCCTTCATACCCTCAAAGACAGCCTGACCATAATGAAAGGTGGACATAGAAGGAGGTACTTCAAACGGTCCATAAGGTACAATCCTCGGGTCGTGCCATCCCTTACCTTTCTCATAGTCCATAATAAACATGTGATCTGTAAAATCAGTACCAAACCCAAGATTTTTCTCATCGGGTTTTTGCTTAAAACTTTCTGCTTTCTTAACAGTTATTTCCATGATACTCTACCCCTCTCTACTCATTCTTAAAATTTTAATTGAAAATTTGCTTGATATGAGCCCTGTTTGATTCGAAAAATAGGTCAGGACAATGTTTTTTTAGACTAACCATTACATTATATTTATAATTCTAGATACCATAATTAAATCCTTCATTTTCAGCTTTCTTTACCCCTGAACTTTCTATAGAAATAAAGGATAGATATTAACAGAATACCTGTCAGGGATAATATCAGAGATATACGATACAATACTGTCATCCCATAATAATCCATTATCGCACCACCGAATAGACTTGCTATAATACCGCCTACCCCAAATATTGACATAGTGAATATCGACTGTGCAGTAGTCCTTAACTTTTCAGGTGCAAGGAAGTTTATGTGAAATCTACTTGTTATTAACAAGACCCCGAATGATAGGGATTGTAATGAAGCAAAAAATAAAAAATTAATATGAGAAGTAGCCTCATAGACAATAATTACCCGAAGCAAGTAAAAAATTGTGGATAAGAGTAGTAATGGAATGGGCTTAAATTTTACTAACATCTTTCTTCCCAGAAAAAATATCGGTGCCTCACTGACGGCATTAATAAATAAAACTACTCCAAGTAATGTAGTTGTACCCCCTACTCCTTTAATAAAATTGGGAAGATATATAAATATTATATTATTTGGTATAAAGACCAGAATGGCACTCAGTATTAACATAGTGTATTCAATATTTTTGAATAGTATTAGTGGGTTCCTACTAACTTTTTCACTTTTATTATCACTAATATCTCTACTAATATTATTATCACTAATATTATCTTTTCTTTTATTATCTCTACCAATATTATTACCTTCTATTTTATCTGGATGGCTACTGTCGTTCTTTTCAGTCAGTTCAACCTCATACTCCAGGTTATTATGTGGAACATCCTTAATAAATGAGGCTATAATAGAAGCTATAGTAAGCAGTATGGTAAATGATATAAAAAGTATTCCCCATCCGAATACATCAAAAACCTTTCCAAACATAACTACCATAACAGCAAAGCCCAATGAACCCCAGGCCCGCATAAAACCATAATTACTGGCCAATTTACTTGAACTTTTCAATATCCAGCTATCCAGGATTGATTGCTGCGGTGCCCAGAAAAAACCGATAATCCCGGTTGTTATAAGAATTAACCACCAATTATAATATGGAAAGGGTAATGCAACAACGGCAATAGCCAGCATCCCAAGTATAAATATTTTTTTGTTGGTATGGTAGCTGTCACTGAGATATCCCAGAATAGGTTCACCTAAAAGACCAAGCAAGGTCCTGGTAGATATGATAGTACCAATCTCAATATTACTATATCCCATATCAGATAAATAGTAAACAAGATAACCACCATATGTAGCCCACGAACTCCAGAAAAACCACTGTAAAACGCTAAATTTTGCAAGCCTTACTTTGTATTTTTCCATAATACACCTCAACTTATTATTTACCCATACCCCGCAATTAAATACTACGAATTCTTATACATTGAGGTGATTCTAACAAACCCCTGTTACAAAGTCAACCCGTATAAAAAATATTAGAAAATTAAATTAATAAACTCCTTAACAACCTCAGGAAGGAAATAATGCAAAATAATTATCTAATTTTTAACAAACTCCACCTCTGTTATTCGATTTCTTTTGACTCCTGTAACTGTTATAGTCCAGTCATTATAAGTAAAACTATCACCTGTCTCGGGAATATGACGTAAATAATATAAAACAAACCCGGCAATAGTCTCATACTCACTGGAAAATGGTACGTTTATTGGACTCCTTGCCTGCACTTCCCTTATCTCAGTATATCCCTTAATCTTATACCTTCCTTTTTCAATCTTTTTAATCCTTATTTCATCCGGGTTGTGTCTGTCGTGAATCTCACCTACAATTTCTTCAAGTAGGTCCTCAAGGGTTATAATGCCAGAAGTGCCTCCATATTCGTCCAGTACTATAGCCATATGTACACCTTTTTTCTGTAGTTCTTCCAGTAGAACAAGGGACTGCTTTGATTCAGGAACCACATAGGCTTCATGAATTATGTTACTTAATTTAAATTCATCATTATTATATATAAAATCTATGACATCTCTTACATGAATAATCCCTCTGACATCATCCAGGGATTCTCCTATTACTGGAATCCTGGAATATCCAGTACGAGATATAACTCCAAGCAAATCATCAAGACTCGCATCAATTGATATATGTTCAATATCTGTACGGGGAGTCATTATGTTTCTTACTGTACTATCTCCAGACTCAAAAACTCCTTCAATAATGTATTTTTCTACCTCTTCAATATACTTATTTTCACTAAGAATTTGCCTTATTTCTTCTTCAGTCATCTGTTGTTTTTCTGCTACATTTATATTCGGAATTAATTTGAGCACAACTCTTGTTGATAATGAAAGAAACTTTACTAATGGATAAGCAAGATAACCGAGAATCTGTATAGGAAGAGAAACTATAAGCGCTATTTTGGATGTCCATCTAAGACCTATCTGTTTTGGTACCAGTTCACCAAATATCAGAGAAAGGTATGCAATAAAAACTGTAGCCAGGAAAACAGCAATATTACTACTCTGAGATACAATAAAAGGAACCGGAATCTGTTTTAACAGATTTGCAAGTGGATCAGCAAGGATTACTGCAGTTGAAGCACTGGCCAGAAACCCTGCAAATGTTATACCAATCTGTATGGTAGATAAAAACTTGTTAGAATTTTTGACTAACTCTATTGTCCTTTCCGCACTCTTATTTCCCTTTTTAGCCAGGGTATTAAGACGCACTGGTTTAATAGATATAAGTGCTATCTCTGACATTGCAAAAAAACCATTGACCCCTATTAATACAAACACAAAAATCATCTGTTTAACTATTTCCATATAAATCTACCTCCAAAATTTCTCTAGTATTATTGTGGATATTAATTCCTGTTTTTATATATGCTAATATAATTATACTATATATGCTAACATCATAAAAAATCAAGTTTTGCTAATTATTATAATATCCAGCTTGCTCCACCTAAATTCAAACAGCAGGGCTACACATCATTAAATACATATATATAGAATATAATCTATACAATAATGTACTTATCTTATATAATAATAAAAAAGGGGGAAAATTGAGATGAAATACAAAAATTTTGACCTGGCAATATACTGCCCGGCACCTGATTTAGAACGATATGATAATATGGATGATCTAGCTAAAGATATCGATTTCTTTCAAAAACACCTGAAAGTAGACAGGGTTTATCTGGAAACACATCGAAATAAGGTTGATGTTTCCAGGGAAAAAATGCTTGCTGTTATTGAACTTTTCCAGGAAAAAGAAATTGCAGTTTCTGGTGGGATCACACCTACTATCAGGGGTGAAATGAATGACAGAATAAGTGACCGTTTCTTAAATGTATTTTGTTACACTGACGAGGAAATGCGCCAGGAGATAAAAGAGATTTCTGAATATACTGCTTCTTTATTTGATGAATTTATCCTTGATGACTTCTTTTTTACAAATTGTGCCTGTCCCTCCTGTATTGAGACAAAAGGTAGTCAAACCTGGCCAGAATTCAGACTGAATTTGATGAAGGATGTATCTGAAAATTTAATTGTTGGTCCCGCAAAGAAAGTGAATCCTGATGTTAAAGTAATAATAAAGTACCCAAACTGGATAGAATCTTTTCAGCACAGTGGATATAATACCGCAGCACAACCAGCAATATTTGACTATATTTATACAGGTACTGAAACCCGGGATTCAAAATACACTCATCAACACCTGCCCAGATATGCAAGTTATTCACTTATGCGCTGGATGGAAAATCTAAAACCAGAACACAATGGTGGAGGATGGTTTGATTGGATTGATTGCATACATAATATTGGCTATTACCTGGAGCAGGCATATCTTACTGCTTTTTCAAAAGCAAAAGAATTAATGTTATTTAGTTTTGGCGGCCTAAAAAATACTGTATTTGTACCTGCACTGGGACATGAACTGGGAAAACTGGACAATTACCTGGCTAAGCTAGGTAATCCTACAGGAATAAAGGTTTATGAACCCAATCATGCTGATGGCGAAGATCATTTGTATGACTATCTTGGTATGATAGGATTACCTTTTGAGCCAACACCTAAATTTCCGGAAACTGGCTCAACAATACTGGTCACGGAAAATTCCAGTATTGATGATAATATAATCAAGAAGATGAAAGCCCATATGTTAAAGGGCGGAAACATAGTGATGACATCTGGATTTTTAAATAAGATGACTGATAAAGGGGTTGAAGAGTTTACCTCCGTTTCATATTCTGATAGAAAAGTCTATACAAACAGTTATGCCTTTGAAACAATGGGTTGTGCCTTTGCTAATTATACAAAAGGACATAAAGAAATTATATTCCCGGCTCTAATATTCAAAAATAACACAACCTGGCCGCTAATAGTTGCCATGGATGAAGAGAATAGTTTCCCATTACTTACAAAGGATAACTATGGCAATGGCTGTATCTATACACTAATTGTTCCTGACAATTTTGCCGATTTATATCATCTACCCAATCCTGTTCTAAATAAAATCCGCCAGGAAGTCATGGGAGACATGGATGTGTATCTGGAAGGCGACAGTAATGTTGGTCTGTTTCTATATGATAACAATACTTTTATTATCGAATCATTCCTACCCCATCGCAGCAGTATTAAGATACATATAAAGGGTAGTAATATAGAATTAACTGAGCTAAAAAGTTCAAAACAAGTAAAAGGACAAAAAATTTCAGAAAATGAATGGGTATTTGAATTTAATATGGAACCTACTAATTATTACCTATTTAAATATTAACAATTTGAATTTTACAGGCAAAAAAAGGAGGCTTATAGAGTCTTTTGTACTAGACACTGAACAAAAGATATTAGCCTCCTTTAACAATTTACTTCATCTTTTAATTCTAATCACACTATAATACTTCTATTTAACCTCATCACTGTCAATATCAATATAATCGTCATCTGTATTATGATACCTGTTAGAAGAACCATAATCAGAGTTTATATTGAAGCCATTTTTAGTGAAGTATTTTGAGAATCTCCTTTTTACTATCTGCGCAAAGAAATGCCTTGTACCCGGGAGAATCAAAGAAAAACCTGTAATATCTGTCAGTAAACCCGGGGTTAAGAGCATGGTACCCCCTATTAAAATTAAAAGACCACCTATTAAGTCATCTGTCGGCATCTTTCCTTCATTAAGATTTGACTTAATCTTTCGGATTATAATAAAACCCTGGCTCCGGGCCAGGCTAACCCCAATAATCCCTGTTGAAGCAACCAATATAATAGTAGCCAGTACCCCAACATATTGTCCGATTTTTATCAACAGAGCGAGTTCCACAGCCGGCACCACAGTAAATAATAATAAAAGCTTAATAAACATCAGACCATCCCTTTCACCTATCTCATCCATTACTTTTAAGTTATTCTTTCTACACTCATTTTTCTATGGTTTCTATAGTTCGATTATTTCATTATCTTTAGTGTTTGTCCAGCATATTTTAAAAAATCATTAAAAATCACTTAGCTTAATCATAGTTCTTTCCTGACGTGATTTCTCTGCTGCAAAAGCCATCTTATGACTCTCAACAGAATCTTCAATTGTACTACTATATGGACTATACCCATCTTGCGGATCTTTTGAATCCTCCTGAAGAAGTTGCACAAAATGATCCATCAATCCAGCATCTCCCCCTCCATGACCCTCATTGGGAGCGGTTACTCTTATATTCTCAATATCCCCATCATATCTATCTATAATTATTTTACCATCTTCGAAGTCAGCCCTTATCTCTCCCCTGCTGCCGTAAAAAGTAGTTTTTCGCGTGATTTTACTGGAAAATGCAGTCAGGGCAAAGTTAACCTCAAGGTTGCCTTCCATAGTCATCTGCACAGTTTGAACTTCAGGTACAGTATTATCACATCTAAAGACACAACGCCCATAAGGACCTTCTCTTAATGCCTTTATCCTACCTTCACGGGATAGATCCTCTGTAATAACAGAGACCGGCCAGCCATCCTCCTCAGTAAGATATATCTTCTGTACAGCATAGGGACATTCCTCGACTACACCGCAGTCTAAACAGCGCTCAGCAGCTCCATCCGGGAAATTAGCAGCTGTAAAATATTCCAGAGAAGCATTACTATATAATTCCTTACACTTCCTCCCCAACAGCCAGTAAATCAGATCCATATCATGACAGCTTTTGGCAAGGATAATCGGTGCAGCTACTTCAGTGTTTCTCCAATTCCCCCTTACATAGCTGTGAGCGAAGTGAAAGTAGCCTATGTTTTCCAGATGGTCTACAAATCGTATTTCCCCGATAGTTTCTCTGGATAAGACCTCTTTTAATTTAGTATAAAAAGGGGTATATCTGAGAACATGTGCAACAAGTATATTACCATCCAATTTCCGGGTTTTTTCAGCCAGTCTGATAGTATCAGACCAGCCTGGAGCAATTGGCTTTTCCAGCAGTATTTTATAACCCTTTTCCAGGGCCTTAAGAGCAGGCTCTACATGCATTGTATCCAGCGTAGCTATTATTAATCCATCTGCTAGTTTATCTCTACTCAGCAAATCTTCCCAGGAATTAAATTGATATTCTTTATCAATATCATGTTTTTCAGCAAATCTATTTCTTCTCTCTACATCCGGTTCTGCAATAGCAACCGCCTTAATTTCTTCAGGGTGATTTTCTATATAAGCTCCATAAACCCTACCACCACGATTACCCGCACCTATTACTGCAACTGTTACAGGATTCTTCATTCTCTAAGTCCCTCCTTAAAATTAGTACATATTGGATTCCATGTCATTTATATAGATTCGAAATATTTATATTGTCTCATCTCCATATACTTTAATATTTACACGGTTATATTGTTAATTCATCACTTGAGATCTCTTCTCTGATGCCCCTTACCTGTTTCTCATTCAGATTATAACCATACTTAAAGGTAAAATAAGAAATAATACATAATACCGCTGCCACCGGGGCTGTGAGGTATATACCTGTTGGATCAGCTTTATTATAGCCATAATTATTAAACAGTATTGAAAGTGTAACCCATGATGATAAACCTATTACCATTTTACTAACAAGTCCCTGAATACCAAAGAACATGGCCTGCCTTTTTTGACCGGTCTTAAAAGTGTCCTGATCAGTAATGTCAGCAATGATGGCATTAGGTATAATAAATATGGCACTTATCGGTACTCCGGCAAGGGCAATAACTGTATATCCAAACCATTTAGCATCAAAAAATAACCAGGGACGGCCTATTAAATATATCAGCGAGAGGATAGCTGCTGCCATCAACATGGTAATACTGAATATTCTTTTTTTTCCATAGCGCTTGGTGAGTTTTAATATCAACGGAGAAGTAGCTATAGCAGTGAGAAACGTCCCTCCCAGCATCAAACCAGATCCCTGTTCATTGAGACCCATCAATACACCGCCGATATATGGTGCAGCTATAGTAAGCATATTAACTGTAAACCAGAGAAATAGATTAGCTATCTGATAGAAAACAAAATTTTTATTTTTTAAAAGTAGATGGAAATTAACCCAGAAGCCTAGATCATTCTTGCTCCGAACATGCCGTTTTTCCTTAACAACTTTTACCGGCATATAGAAAAAAACCAGCGCAATAACTCCCAACACAATTCCCATTGCTTTATAACCATATTTATCAATTAAAATTCCAGCAAGTGTTGACGACATTATTAGCCCAAGAATGTTGGCCACTGATTGGTAGGTAGAAATTGTAATCCTTTCATCAGGATCAGGACTTATCTCAGGCAATAGTGCCAGATATGGGGCAACAACTACTGTGAAGAAAAAGAAGAAAGCACACATCATTATTGTCAGATAGTAAAAATTATAAATACTTGATTCTCCAACAATGGGAAACCAAATTAAGATAAAGATAATTACCAGGGGAAGGGATCCATATTTTATAAAGGGAATACGCCTCCCTTTCTCATGGGTTGAATTATCACTCCAGTAAGCAACTAGTGGATCAGCTATCGCGTCAATTACCCTTCCAATCAACAAAGCATAACCAATCAGAGCTATACTGATAAAACCCTGCCCTTCTGGTGGTGCATAATAATATGAATACCAGGTAACTACTGTCTGAGTAGTTAAAGCTACCGCAAGATAGGCACTGGAATACATAATCTGATTTCTTAATTTCATTTTCCCACTCCTTTTGCTTAATGGTATGAAATTATACTTTAAACCAATATAGAAATATGTGATAATTCAAAGACTAAGATCTAACGCACATATAGAAGGACAAATATCCTAAATGTAATTTATATAATACTTTAATAAATAATATTCTAAGTATAATCTTATGTCATGACAATCTATTATATATAGAAGGAAAATTTCTTTCTTTAAAATCCCTGTTTTCATCAATAACCCTGTTAGCTCTATATTTTCTAAGTAAATCAAGATCAAGTTCGGCAGTAATTATATCCTCTCTATCATGATAAGCAGATTCAGCAATTATCCCATCTTTATTAGCTGTCAGTGGTATTGGTCCATATACTCCTGACTGCCCTGTCAATTTAAAACCCAGGAAATTCCCTACCATTGCACTCTTAATACCATAAACAGGACTTTCCTGAACTCGTCCCCAAATACCCCTCAGAGCTGTCCAGTAATTGTAGTCAGGGTCTGGATTGGCAATCGGTATCATAACAATATCAGCGTTTTTCTGATATGCAATCTGAAAGGTCTCGAAATATGTTGCATCCATGCAGACAGGAAAGGCCAATCTGCCTATTCCAGTAGACAGCACAACCAACTCCTCTCCAGTGTATAGACCCCAATCCTCTTCCATGGGCAAGAGGTGATTTTTTTTCTGCCTGCCCAGGAGACAACCATCAGGTCCAAATAAATAAGCCGTGTTGTAAACAGCATTACTTTTGTTTAAATTATTCTTCTTTGAATTATTACTCTTTGAGTTATTGCTTTTTGAACTATTCCTGTTAAATTTATTGCTACTGTTATTACTGCTTTTTCTACAATAATTAGTGCTAGAGTTTCTCCTATGATTAGTAATTTCTTCAGGGAAAAGACCACTACCAGCCATAATATAGACATTATACTTTAAAGAAAGTTCTGAGAAAATAGCAAGAGTAATTTTTCTGATAATTGGCCCTATGAATACAAGTATATCTGCTACTGTAATATCCTCTCCCAGTCCCGAGAGCAATTCATCAATATCAGTTCTACCGTTCTCTAAATTTTCTTTTTCCCTGATTTCATTTTGCTTATTCCGATTCTGTTCTTCCTTTAATTCTTCTCTAGATTCTTCTCCATATTCTCTTCTTTCATATTTTTCTCTATTATTGCTATTAGCTTCAATGCCGGGTAGGAGACCTAGCAATTGAATGAGGTTATCTTCCGGAAATACGAGTAATTCGGCTCCTTCTCTACATGCATCAAGTACAAGTTCTTCCATTTTATCAGCAAACCTCAATGGTTCATTATATAATTCCATTTTTACCTGTATAGCTGCAACTCTAACACTTGAACTTTCATCCCCGAAATCGAAGTGATCCTCGACACCTGTTGTCCCTGGTGATTCAGCGAGATATTCTTCTTCAATAATACTCTTCTTTAATGAAATACCTTTAAATTTACTTTTCTTCCTGATATATCTCTTCAATTTACCCGGCCGATATTTATAATTAAGATATAACTTAAAAAGCCTATTTTTGATTCTATCCAGCATAATCTCCACCCCCCATTTCCTTACAATACAGGGGTTTATTAAGATATTTCATAAGTGGATATGCTTTACGAATATCCTGCAGTCTATATAAGTCTATTTCAGCAGTTATTACTCTAAAACCATTGATTTCCCTATATATTTCTGAAATATCTTCGAAATAGGGTTCTATGCTTTTTAATTTAGCACTTTTCTCTGTTCCCACCGGTGCCAGTATTCCTGTACGATATTGAGTTATCTCACAGGGGGCGTGAATCAGATTTTGTCCATCTACACTTGCTTCCAGTGCAAAAAACTGGTTCTGTTGTACCTGTGACCAGACTCCGGCCAATTGCTGCCAGGGATTACCTCTTATATCATTGAATAAACGTTCATTAGATAGGTTAGCGCAGAAATTACTCAAACTATTGACAGCAATGACTAGATCCACATTCTCAAGAGCCATTACTCTCCCCACCTCAGGATGCCAGCAGTCACTGCCTAACATCAGTCCTATTTTCCCCAGATCTGTTTCAGCGTAGTTTATATTTTTACCAGCTTTTAAGATATTTCTAGTAAATCTCAAGGAAGAGCAGATAAAGAGCTGCTTCTGTTTAAGGATAACTTCCCCTTCTGGATTCAATAAGACACTCGATAAATAGATATTGTCCCCTTCTGTATCCAGTAAAACACCAGGGGATAGATAGACTGAAAACTCACAGGCTATCCGTGACGCAATATTCACTAACTCAGAATAGTATTCAGTATGCTGGTGAATATTCAACTGATCTAGCTCTACTTTGTTTAAATCCTCAATATCAGGGTAATTCTGGAGTAATACTAAGTCTAAATTGCCATCCAGCTCAGGTATTATCAATTTTAGATTTGTTATATTCTCTTTTGCTGAATTATCTGACATACTTTCGATAATAGCAGATAGATACATACCTTTATTCCTCCAGACTCTCTCCATAATTTCCTAACCTTTTTGTGGTATAAAAGTTTTATATATTTTAGTTGAACCTATTATTAACCAGCAGCCCATGACGAAATAACGGAAGAACTCACTCCAGATAGTATCAGGTAACAATACTTTTAACCCTTCTTTAATAAAAATCATAATAGTAAAACCAACAATTACCTTCAATATTTGAAATCCGATTGCAGACTTCACACTGTATTTTATATACCTTTTCTCTACAATATAACCCAGCAATATACTGATCAAAGAACCTGCAGCCTTATAAAAAGTATGATTCTGAACATATAACATCAGGAGAAAGACAACTGGAATGATTATTACTACTGCTTTTATATCGTCCTTCTCAAGGAATTTAAAAATAATATTGGCAGCAAAGACCCAGGCAAAACCTATAATAAGCCCGAAGATAACATCAAGTGGACGGTGAACCCCAAGATAAAGTCGTGAAATAGCAACCAGAATCATCATTACTACAGCCAGGACATAAAACCACTTTTTCCTGAATTTGACCATCAAAACTGTCCAGAAACTGGCAGCGCTCTGTGTATGACCACTGGGGAATGAATAGCCCCCGGCTGTCTCAACTCTCAGAGAACGAATACCTTCCATACCAATTATTCGAGTTAATTTAAAAATCTCCTTTATAAACCAATTAAGTAAACCACTAC
>JBKGXW010000039.1:0-19200 GCA_046546395.1 Halanaerobiales bacterium | reverse complement strand
GAAACACATAAATAAGATAGCCACAGATCGAATTAAGCAAAATAAAAATGGGAGGTATAGTATGAAGACATTAATAGCTTATGGTACAAAACATGGTGCGGTAAAAAAATGTGCTGAAAAACTGGCAGATCAATTGAACGGGGAGGTTGTTGTAGTTAATCTAAAAAAGACACAAGACCCTGACTTAAATCGTTATGAGCAAATAGTCATAGGAAGCTCTGTCTACATGGGAAGAATAAGAAAAGAGGTCAGTAAGTTTTGTGATAGATATTTAGATGTGTTAATGGAAAAGGAAATTGCTCTTTTTACCTGCTGTATGACAGAGGGTGAAGAAGCTGTAGACCAGTTGAAGAGAAATTATCCTGAGGAACTTGTAGAGAAATCTACTACCATAGGTATATTTGGTGGTGAGTTTAACTTTGAAAAGATGAATTTTTTAGAGAAAATGGTTGTCAAGAAAGTAGCAGATGTTGAAGAAACTCAGTCTAATATACTGGAGAAAAATATAGGCTCATTTGCTAAAGCAATAAATGATTAAGCATTAAATTAATCATTTGTATAAATTAATTATACAAATATCTGAGTATGTAATTAGCAAATTAACTTACAAATATCATTTTAGTTATATATGCTGTACGTATGGGGTATGGTCATAGATTAGGGAGGGTGTAATATGGATAGAAAGACAATACAGGAGCAGAGAAAAAAGGGTTATTTTATAGAAGCTGCTAAGAAGATAATAAAAGAAGAGGGCATAAAAAACCTGACTGTCAAGAAAGTAGCTGATCTGGCAGGATTTGCCTCAGGGACACTTTACAATTATTTTTCAGATCTGAATGATCTTTATATTCACTGTGCTGATGACTTCTGGGATGAGTGCAAGGATTATCTACTGGCAGCAGAGGATAATTTAAATGTGAAAAGCAAAATTATCAGTTCTTCCCGGGCATATTGTGAATACTTTATTGATAATCCCAATGTCTTTGAGTTAATCTTTTTGCTTGATTTTGAGGATGTGCCTGTAGAGCCTCCTGAGGTAGCATTGATGCTGCTTGAAGCACTTCGAGAGGGTGTAGAGGCCGGCCTTATTCCCGAAGAGAGATTAAAAATGATCGAAGATCTTATCGGTAATTCTATACACGGCTTACTATTATTTATCATAAAAAAGAGAACTACCGCTACCAGAGAAGAGGTCCTGAATCTGGTAGAGGAAGAAGTGAAATATCTTCTGGAACATTGTTAAGTTGAATATATTGCCTGTAAAATACTTATGGTTATAAAACTCTAGCAATTTTTTTCCTTGTATAACTATATGGTGGTACAATCGGATGAATTTTACCTAAGTATGTTTGAAATCATTTTAATGAGTATATTAAAAAGGAGTGGGTTGTATTATGAAAAAGTTTTTAAAGATACTGGGAATTGTTTTTCTTGTTTTTTTGCTGGCAGCTGGAGGGGGATTGTTCTATATAAGCAGAGGGCTGGAGACAGCCGCAAATCTGGAAATAAATCAGGTGGATTTATTTTCCCTTTCAGATGGCAGTTATATAGGTGAATATAATCAGGGGAGATTTAGTAATAAAGTAAAGCTAGAAGTAGAGAGTGGCAGGATTTTCAAAGAAGGAGTAATAAGATGTCAGAATTTAGAGAAGAATTATTAATTCATATGAAAAAGTTAAAGATGTTCATCATGGATGTTGATGGAACATTGACTGATGGTAAAATATATCTTGGTAATAACGGTGAAGAGATGAAGGCATTTAATGTAAAAGACGGTATGGGCATAAATTTACTTCACAGGGAAGGTATTATACCTGTAATAATTACCGGCAGAAAAGCTGAAATAGTAAATATAAGGGGTAAAGAACTGAGCATTACCGAGATTTATCAGGGAATCAAAGATAAATTAGGAGTTTATAATAAATTGAAGGAAAAGTATGATTTACAGGATGAGGAAATCTCTTTTATTGGTGATGACCTCAATGATCTGCCCATTATGAAAAAAGTGGGGATAAGTTTTGGTGTAAATGATGGAGTGGAAGAAGTTAAAAATTACTGTGATTATTGTGCCAGTAAAAAAGGTGGTGAAGGTGCGGTTCGAGAGGTAATAGATATAATTATCGAATCAAGAAAAGAAATGGAATAAATTATTCTATGTATTAAGTAATTTTTTTTATACAATCATCTTGACAGCTATATTAAGAGGTGTTATAATTTAAACTCGACGGCATGGTTATTTGTCGTTTAAATGCGGAGGGGTGTCCGAGTCCGGTTGATGGTGACAGACTTGAAATCTGTTGTACCCGCAAGGGTACCGAGAGTTCGAATCTCTCCCCCTCCGCCATAATATGCTAACGTGGCTCAATTGGTAGAGCAGCTGACTTGTAATCAGCAGGTTATCGGTTCAAGTCCGATCGTTAGCTCCATTTTATTTTTGCCGGGGTGGCGGAATTGGCAGACGCATCGGACTTAAAATCCGGTGGGTATTCATACCCGTGTCGGTTCGAGCCCGACCCCCGGCACCATTATTTTTCATTTTCATTCATCACTCTTTAATCGTTAACTGTTCATTATGTCTGGACGCGATATATGAGAAAGATAAAGATTAACTGGAAAATAAAATGTAACTTAGTTGAAATGTAATAATATGCGAAGGTGGCGGAATTGGCAGACGCGCTAGATTTAGGATCTAGTGGGCAATCCCCGTGCGGGTTCGAGTCCCGCCCTTCGCACCATGCGGGCCCATAGCTCAGCTGGTCAGAGCAACCGGCTCATAACCGGTTGGTCCCAGGTTCGAATCCTGGTGGGCCCACCAATTATAATTAAAAGTATATAGGTATAAAACTAATTATTAAAGAGTTATCCAGAATATCTGGAGGGCTCTTTTTTACTTTCTATTTATTATTAATTATAACTTTTTAAAGGGGTTTATTTAAATAGTCTCCTGGCCTTAATATATAAAGATTAAAGCTTACATCTGAACCAGAAAGTAGTCTTGATGAAGTCTTCTTGAGATTTCTAAGATAGATTCTAAGATTTGAGGAGAGAAAAGACTAAATTCAGATAATTTGGATAAAAATCATTAATTTTTGAAGGAATAAAATATTTTATGAAGAATATTACAATAGTAAATAGTTAAATAGTCTTATTGGTTTAATGAAAAGGAGGGTTAATAAAACATGAAAAAAAGTACGGCATTTACAATTGTTTCTATAATTATAGCAGCAGCTTTACTTATATCACTATACTTTTATAAAGACTATCTTTTACTTAAATATTCAATGTTAAAGCAGGTTAATAGTATTTATATCCCGATTTTTTATATTCTCTTTACAATTTTAGTGGTGGGAATACTTCTTTTTATTTTTTATAAGTTTGAAGTATGGGATAAAATTAAATCTTACTATAAATTAAAGCTCAATGGATTGATAATCCTGGAGGCTGCAGTTGGTTCAGGAACAGCAGCATCTGATCTTAATAATCTGGATGATTTTAAGGAATCCCTGGAGAATATTAGAACAAGGTTTAATTATCTGGATTATAATATTGATTTTGGTGCCCGCCAAATAAAAATAAAGATTAAAACAGATGGAAGTATATTATTGAAAGACGCAGATTCATTTCTGGGAGATTTTACTGAGTACCTGAACAACTTACTGGGGTCAATTTCAGCAGGTAAGCTGATTATTAATGTTAGTATTGATGGTCAGGCCAGAAATGTTTCGCAGACTATTAACTTTACATTTGCAAACAAAGGCAAGCAGATTGGGTTAAACAAAAATATAACTGAGAAAAACCCATTTAAGTTATTCTATGTACATAGATAAGGATATAATTTTCTATCAATAAAAAATAATTACAGGGGGAATAAATATATGCCTATACTATGGTTTGTTTTCTGTGGGGCAGTAGCATATTTTGCTCATCAAAAAGGTAGAAGTGCAATAGGTTGGGGTTTACTGGCGGTCTTTATCTCTCCTTTAATAGCAGGTATCGCGCTGGCTATAGCCAAGGATTTATCAGTGGAGAGAGATTTTGATTATTTACATAACAGAACGGACAACCTTGAAAGAGAAATTAGACATAATAAAGAATATAGTGATTTAAGTAGAGAATATTTACGTGATGATGTAAGGAGTTTATCAGCAAATAGAGGAAAGAGTGTAAAGCTTTCTGGTTCAAATCGGCAGGAAACGGCTCAGAAAGCCCTTAGTAGCAGTAAAGTAAAGTGCTCAAATTGCGAGAAATATATAGAGCCTGAGAACAGGTTTTGTCCTTCATGTGGAGAAAAGATTATACCTGAAGGAATGATGGAATGTTCTGAATGCGGAGAACTGTTAGAGAAGGGGTCAAAATTTTGTAATAAATGTGGAAAAAAACTTGTAGTAACCTGTATTTCATGCAATCAGTCCTATGATCTCGGGACTAAGTTCTGTCCCAGTTGTGGGGAGAATCTAGGAAATAATGTTACACCTCTGGTCGATAATAAACAGCAGGGGTAAAGTTAGTTATACATAATAATATTAAAGTTGTCTTTTAAAATGATTTTTATTTATCAGCGGACAAATAGTAAGGGATTTATTGTCTAAAGCTTATCAACCCAAAATAAAACCAATAGAAATGTGAGTTATCTACTATGTAGGTAACTCTTTTTTGTTTGAATTACTGCTTTTAATGATTGTTTTTCAGAAATTAATGATATTGAGCCGATATGGTCTTCAGATATATCTTTCCCACACAATTTACAGCAATGAAATAAATGTACTTATCAGTAAAAATAGCGGTTTTTTTGTTGTATTCGTTAATTTAAGTTATAATGAAGTTAATGGCTGAGAATTATAGAGGATAGGAGTAGGTTTAAAGTAGATAGGAAAATAGCTTATAAAAAGGAAAGAACCAGTACATATCAATATCTCAAAATAATTCTTGAAAGGATGATTTTAATGAACTTATTACCCGGACCGCGGGAGTTAATTTTACATCAGGGGAGACATTTTACTCTTGATAAGGGCACAAATATTGCTCTGGATAAATCATGTAGTTTACAGGATTTTGATACAGCCAGGTTGTTGCAGCAGGTATTGAAAGAACAAAGCGGGCAGCCAATAGGAATTACCAGAGTTATTAATTTAAAGAAGGGTAAGTTGCTAAACGATAAAATCATATATTTAAAAAGAATCGAAGATAGTGAAGATAAGATTACAACTATAATGAAGAAGCAGAAAATAGAGGAATCCTACAGAATAAGTATAAAGGAAAAAATAATAGAAGTTACAGCCCGGAGTGAGGCAGGTCTCTTTTATGGTGTTCAGACATTAAAGCAGTTAATTTGTTCTGAGGGACTTACTATACCCTGTTTAGACATAAATGATAATCCTTATTTTGCTTACAGGGGTTTTTATCATGATGTTACCAGGGGCAAGGTACCAACTCTCGATACTCTTAAAGAACTGGTAGACAGAATTTCTTTTTATAAAATAAATCAATTGCAGTTATATGTTGAGCATACCTTTGCCTTTAAAAATATGAGCGAAATATGGAGCGGTGCTGACCCGCTTACTGCTGAAGAGATCATGGAACTGGACCAGTACTGTCAGAAAAGGCATGTAGAACTTGTTCCATCACTATCTACATTTGGCCATCTTTATGAGGCGTTAACAACCAGTACATATAACCATCTGGCAGAACTTGATGCTGGACCAGAAGATCCTTATTCATGGATAGATCGTCAGAGACACCATACCCTTGATGTCTCGAACCCGGAGAGTTTTCAATTCGTTCAGGATATGCTTGATCAGTATATACCGCTCTTTTCCTCTGATAAGTTTAATATCTGTTGTGATGAGACTTTTGATCTGGGAGAAGGTAAGAATCAGGAACTTGCCGAAAAGATTGGTAAAGGTAGACTTTATGTAAACTTTTTAAGCAGGATTATTGATTATGTAAAAGGATATAACAAAGAGCTTATGTTCTGGGGAGATATCATTATCCAACACCCTGAACTGCTAGATGAAATTCCTGATGATGTTATATGTTTAAACTGGGAGTACGATGCAGAACCTGATGAAGAAAAGGTCAAAACAGTAGCTCAGTCAGGAATTAAGCAGTATCTCTGTCCTGGAGTTTCTGGTTGGAATAAATTGATGAATGATATGGATACTGCCTATTCAAATATCGAAAATATGATAAAGTATGGAAAGAAGTATGAAGCGATTGGTATACTCAATACAGACTGGGGTGATTATGGGCATATAAATCTCCTGGCCAATTCAATACCGGGAATGATATTTGCTGCAGCTCTATCCTGGAATCCAGAGATGGACTTGATTAATGAAGTAAATGATAATGACTCTACGAAGAATGAAGGTCTTGAAAGATACTCAGTAATAGATCAAAGAATATCCTTAGTCGAATTTCAGGATCAGGAGGAAAAGATAGTAAGTCTGCTCAGAAAACTTGCACGTCAGCAGATAGTAGATTGGGGTATGATTATACGCTGGAAAGAGACTAAATATGAGCAAACTACATTTGATTATAATATGGAAAAGGTATTTAGTAAAGTAGCTATAAAAGACCTTAAAGACTCTTATGATAAGTCCCTTTCACTGGCTGAAAACATATTAGAACTCAGTAACAATAAAAAGGAACGATACAGACAGGACTTCACGGAGTTTTATAACTCTGCTCAAGGAATTGCCCTGCTCAACGCTCTGGCATTAATTATTAAGCGAGAAGAGTACAATGAAGAGGTAAGGGAACTGATATTATCCCCTGAAGAACTGGCAGGAAATCTTGAATACTGGCTTTATGATTATAAAAAGCTATGGAGGGCCAGGAATAAAGAGAGTGAATTATATCGGATTGGCGAGACTATTGATCAGTTATGTGAATACCTCAGGGGTGTGTAAAAGCCCCCCTCTATATTAACGAAAATAGCTGAGAGAGCCTCGTTTTTTGTTTTATGTAAAAGAAGTTCGGCACTCAATATAAAAAGTTCAGATAAGATTCTAGAGATAAAAAATACATAGGAAAGGAGTGATTGCTAAAATGCCCGATATGTTGGTTAAATTATATGAACTTACTGATTATTCTAATTTGATAAAAGGACTTGAGGAAGATGGAATCATAATAAGAAAGGTTTTGCCTCCAGAAAAGCACATTGTTGTGGACTGGGTAATAAACAATTTTAACCAGAGGTGGGCCAGTGAGTGTGAGGTCGCCATTAATAGTAAACCAGTTAGATGCTATATAGCAGTCAGAGATCAGGAGATCCTTGGCTTCGCCTGTTTTGATACTACATGTAAGGATTACTTCGGGCCGACAGGTGTTGCGGAATCGGCACGGGGTAGAGGTATTGGTAAGGCTTTGCTGCTGCACAGCCTTACTGCATTAAAAGAGATGGGATATGCATATGCAATTATAGGGGGAGCAGGGCCTGTTGGTTATTATAAAAAGGTCTGTGGAGCTGTAGCTATTGAGGATTCTTCTCCGGGAATATATAAAGGTATGCTGAAGGAACAGGAATGACGTAAATGTTCAATTTTACTATTGTTTCATAAAAAAAAGATTTAAAAGTGGTAATATTTTATTAGTCTTATTGACAGGAGTTCAGGATATTAGGTATAATTAAGGGTACGCAAATGCCAAATAAAGTAAGTTCCTGGTTTTTCTAAAGGATGATCTAAAGATCAGGTCCCCTGTGAGTTCTAGTGATAGTTAGCTCCCGGGTAAATACATATGAAATAATTTTATACTAATATAAAGAGAGGAGACGTTTTATGGGAACCAAAGACAATAAAACTAATAATTCCTGGCACAGTATTAAAGCTCAAGTTATTAAAAAACAATTTTCAACAAATTTTGAAAATGGGCTGAGCAGTAAAGAGGCTGCAAAGAGACTGAAGTCAGATGGTCTCAATGAGCTGACTAAAAAGAAAGGTCTTACTCTATGGGACAGGATTGCAGCACAGCTCAGTAATTTCCTGATAATAATTTTGATTGCTGCTGCTGTTATTTCTGGAATACTGGGAGAAACAGTAGATGCAATTGTTATTATAGTTATTGTAATTGTCAATGCAGTAATGGGTATTGTACAGGAGTCTAAGGCTGAGAAGGCCATGGAGGCTTTACAGGAGATGTCTGCACCGGAAGTAAATGTTATTAGAGATGGTGAGACCCAGGAAATACCTTCCGCAGAACTGGTTAAAGGAGATATAATTCAACTGTCTGCTGGGGATTTTGTTCCTGCTGATATCAGATTGATTGAATCTTCCAACCTGAAGGTCGATGAATCATCGTTGACTGGTGAGTCTGTGCCTGCTGAAAAGAAAGCCGGTGAGGTGCTTGACCCGGATACACCTCTGGGAGATAGGTCAAATAGTGCATTCATGGGTTCAATTGTTAACTATGGCCGGGGAAAGGGACTGGTTGTAGATACCGGAATGGACACCGAGCTGGGTAAGATAGCGGGAATGATCGAATCGTATGAAGAAAAGCAGACACCCCTACAACAGAAGCTTGAGGGCCTCGGTAAGGGTCTTGGTATAGCTACACTGTTCATCTGTGCTGTAGTCTTTGTCTTAGGAATATTACGTGGGCAGGAGTTACTTGAGGTATTTATGACAGCAGTTAGTCTGGCTGTTGCAGCTATTCCTGAAGGTCTGCCAGCGGTTGTTACCATAGTCCTTGCTCTGGGAATGCAGAGGATGGTGAAACGGCATGCTATAATTAGAAAACTGCTTGCCGTAGAAACTCTGGGCACAACGACAGTAATATGTTCGGATAAAACAGGTACACTTACTCAAAACGAAATGACAGTGGTTCGCGTATATACCGGTGGTAAGGATATAAAGGTCACCGGAAGTGGGTATGAGCCTGACGGTTCTTTTAAGATAGAAGGAAACACACTAGAGGAAGATGATCTTACTTCCAATAAAGAACTTGACCTCCTGTTAAAAATAGGTGGGCTCTGTAATGATTCGAAACTTGTTGAAAATGACGAAGTAACAGGGGACTGGGATATTATCGGGGACCCTACTGAAGGGGCACTTGTAGTAGCAGCTTCCAAGGCGGGATATACAGGAAAAAAATTAGAAGAAGAGCATAAGAGGCTTGCTGAATTACCTTTTGATTCTGAAAGAAAAAGGATGACTACGATTCATGATTATAAAAATGGGAAAACAAATTATACAGCATTTGTAAAAGGTGCACCAGATATTATTTTAGGCTTATCCACAAAGATTCTGGAAAATGGAGAGATCAAACCACTTACTAAGGAGAAAAAAGAAAAAATACTTGAAGTAAATTCAGGTCTGGCAGGCGATGCCCTGCGGGTTCTAGCTGGTGCTTATCGACCCATTGATGAGATTCCTGAAGAACCTGATTCTGAAGGAGTGGAAAGAGACTTAGTTTTTGTTGGTCTATATGGGATGATAGACCCACCGCGTATGGAGGTTCAGGAAGCAGTACAACTCTGCCATAAAGCCGGTATCAAGACAAAACTTATTACTGGCGATTATGCAGATACCGCTCTTGCTATTGCAAAACAGCTGGAAGTTACTGGCCCTGAAGGAACTGCACTGACTGGTGCAGAGCTAGAAAAAATGTCGGATGAAGAACTGGCAGATAAAGTGGAAGAGGTTGATGTATATGCCCGGGTTTCACCAGAACATAAGGTAAGGATTGTAGAAGCATTGAAATCAAAGGGTCATGTTGCCGCCATGACTGGTGATGGTGTTAATGATGTCCTTGCCCTGAAAAGAGCAGATATAGGTGTGGCAATGGGCATAACCGGTACAGATGTGGCTAAAGAGACAGCCGAAATGGTTCTGACAGATGACAACTTTGCCAGTATTGTATCTGCTGTAGAAGAGGGCAGGATTATTTACTCAAATATCAGGAAATTTGTTTATTTCTTACTTTCCTGTAATGTTGGTGAGATTTTTGTTATCTTTTTTGCCATGTTGATAGGCTGGCCGATTCCCCTGGTACCTGTTCAGATACTCTGGGTCAATCTGGTTACTGATGCTTTCCCGGCCCTTGCGCTTGGTATGGAAGAAGGGGAACCACATATTATGGATTTCCCTCCCAGAGACCCAGATGAACCAATTTTAAACAGAGTAATGAAATATGGTATATTATCACAGGGTATCTTTATCTCTCTGGCAACACTGCTTTCTTTCTATATAGGTTATACTGTTTTTGGGGGTGCCCAACTATTTGGTGCAGAGGTTGATACAGCAGCCCTGGGTATTGCAAGAACAATGGCTTTTGCAACTCTGATAACCGCAGAATTATTAAGGGCATATACTTCTCGTTCGGAACGGTATTCATTGGCGACGATAGGTATGTTTAAGAATAAGTATATGATAGCGGCAACCACTTCCTCTTTTGTCTTGCTGCTTATTGTTCTTTATGTGCCATTTCTACATGATATATTCAGTGTAAGTGCTATCACTCTACAACACTGGTTATATATACTGGGATTTGGTGTCCTGCCACTAATAGCTGCCGAAGTCTCCAAGGTATTTATAAGAAAGAAGAATCCATTGGATTATTAAAACTCATGCAGCAGAAAAGTGTGTAAAGATAATTATCTATATAAAATCCATTATGTGTTTGTAAATGTGTTTCAATGAAATAAGGTGGGCTTAGCTCAATTTGTTCCTATTTTGACTTGACAGTTAACACGTTTTCTGCTATGATAAAGACGAATTTTGAATTAAAAGGATTATATGACTGGCGGATAACATGGAATCAACCATGGGGAAATATAATTCTATTGAAATAATCGCCCGCCTGGATAATGCATTTTGTCATCATCCAGGTGGGTTTTTTCATTCATTCTTTTATTTGAGTTATAATACTTTTTTACAATTAACGAAATACATTATCGACTCATAGCTGAGAAAGCATCTCCTATGATAATGGGCGGGAAGGATGTCAAATTTAAAAAAATAAGTTTCAAAGATTAGCGGAGATTCTGACAGTACGAAAAATTGCATTAATAGCTGTGTCGAAATGTGTAGATTTGTCTTGAATAAAGCTTTGTTACATGCTATAATAAATGTATAGTAATTCACTAGGGATTAAGCCAGACATACTAATAGTTTAACTACCATACTTAACTTATAGTTTCTTAAATATATTTACAAACTAACAATAGAAGAAGCAGCAAGGAATCAATATATAAAAGATGGTTTATCAATAGTGGAGTTGCTCATATCTAATAAGTTTATAAGACTAAAAGGGAGGTACTTCTAAGTGTTAAAATCATTTGAAGGTAGGAAATGGCGTGAAGAAATCGACGTAAGGGACTTTGTTCAACAGAATTATACTCCATATACGGAGGGGGCATCTTTTCTTGTAGGACCTACTGAAAGAACAGAGAAACTATGGGAAAAATGTTCCGATTTATTATGGAAGGAATTAAAAAATGGTGGAGTTCTGGATGTAGATGTAGATACAGTGGCAGATATAGACGCCTATGATGCTGGTTATATCGATAAAGATAAGGAGCTAATTGTTGGGTTGCAGACAGATGCACCATTGAAAAGAACATTGAATACTTATGGTGGCATCAGGATGGCCCAGCAGGCTGCTGAGGCTTATGGTTATGAGATTGACCCTGAGATTGAAGAAATTTTTACAAAGTATAGAAAGACACATAACGATGGTGTTTATGATGCCTATACACCAGAATTAAGAGAAATAAGGCGTTCCGGGGTAATCACTGGATTACCAGATGCCTATGGACGTGGTAGGATAATTGGTGATTATCGTAGAGTAGCCCTTTATGGTATAGATAAATTGATTGCGAACAAAAAGGCTGATAAAGAGAATTTAAGTGGTCCGATGAGTGAAGATACAATCAGACTGAGAGAAGAGGTCAGTGAACAGGTTAGGGCGTTGAAGAAGTTAAAAAACCTTGGTGAGACCTACGGATTTGATCTAAGTAGACCTGCTGAAAACGCCCGGGAAGCTATTCAGTGGACATATCTCGGTTATCTGGCGGCAATTCAGGAGAATAATGGAGCAGCCATGTCTTTTGGCAGGGTTGCAGAATTTTTTGATATCTATATAGAGAAAGATATTGCTGAGGGTAAACTGACAGAGGAGGCAGCCCAGGAATTAGTTGATGATTTTGTAATCAAATTAAGACTGGCAAGGCAGCTAAGGACACCGTCATATAATGAATTATTTAGCGGAGATCCTTTATGGGTAACTATTGTTCTCGGCGGTATCGGAATAGATAGTCGTCCGTTAGTAAGTAAGACCAGTTTTAGAATATTGAATACCTTATATAATCTGGGACCTGCTCCAGAACCAAACTTAACGGTGCTATGGTCAGAAAGGTTACCAGAGCCTTTCAAAAAGTATTGCAGTCAGGTTTCAAAAGATACCAGTTCTTTACAATATGAGAATGATGATCTGATGAGACTTAATTTCTCAGATGATTATGGTATTGCCTGTTGTGTATCAGCAATGACTCCAGGTAAAGATATACAGTATTTCGGAGCAAGGTGTAATCTACCCAAGACACTGCTTTATTCACTGAATGGCGGCAGGGATGAGATAACAGGTAGACAGGTTGGCCCCAATTTCACTCCATATCAGGGAGATGTACTGGAATATGAACAGGTAATGGAGAGGTTTGGGCATTTCCTTGACTGGTTGACAGAGAAGTATGTGGATGCTCTAAATATTATCCACTTCATGCATGATAAATATGCCTATGAGGCAGTGCAGATGGCCTTACATGATACAGAGGTTCAACGTATTATGGGCTTTGGGGTGGCAGGTCTATCAATTATTGCCGACTCCTTGAGCGCTGTCAAATATGCTAAGGTAAGACCTATCAGAAATGAAGATGATATGATTGTTGACTTTGAAATAGAAGGAGATTATCCGAAATTCGGAAATGACGATGATAGGGTAGATGAAATGGCTGTTGAAGTTGTAAAACTCTTTATGACCAAGTTAAAACAGCATAAGCTCTATAGAGATGCAATTCATTCCATGTCAATATTGACTATTACTTCTAATGTTGTTTATGGTAAAAAAACTGGTGCTACTCCTGATGGTAGAGAGAGGGGAGAGGCATTTGCTCCTGGAGCAAATCCTATGCACGGTAGGGATACATCTGGTGCTATTGCATCACTGAATTCTGTAGCCAAGATTCCGTATGAATATTGCCAGGATGGTATATCCAATACATTCTCCGTCGTACCTGATGCCCTGGGTAAGACCAAGGGAGAGCAGATTGACAATCTGGTGGCAATACTGGATGGATACTTTACACAGGGGGCACATCACCTGAATGTAAATGTCCTGAGTAGGGAAACACTGCTGGATGCAGTAGAGCATCCTGAGGAATATCCACAGTTAACTATAAGGGTCTCTGGATATGCAGTAAACTTCATTAAGTTGACTCCAGAACAACAGCAGGAAGTAATTGCCCGTACTTTCCACAGACAGATGTAAAGAAGACCTTGAATGTATTTATTTGTCTATCGGTGGTAAAATATCGTGTTTTACTTAAACCTAATCGAATATGGTCATATCAGAACTAACATTGAGTAAGTTAAATCAGAAGTTTTGGTGGCTGCTAAGCAATAGTAAGTATAAAATGTAGAAGATGAGAAGCTAGAATGATAGTATAGAAGAGATGTGATGCTAGAAATAGAGCTTAGGGTTGTCATTATATATTGATGCTGTTAAGCAGTAGAAAGGGGTGTTGTTAATGCTGAAAGGCTATATACACTCTACAGAAAGCCTGGGAACCCGTGATGGACCAGGTATAAGGTTTGTTGTTTTTATGCAGGGTTGTCCTATGAGGTGTAAATATTGTCATAACCCTGATACATGGAAACTGTGTAATGGCACTAAAATAACAATTGATGACTTGATGATGAAAATCAAGAAATGTAAACCATATATAAGTCGCTCAAATGGAGGGATTACAATTTCTGGCGGAGAACCGACATTGCAATTTGATTTTGTGCTTGAACTCTTAAAAAGGTGTAAAGAAGAGGGACTCCATACAGCAATTGATACTTCAGGTTATGTCGATTCAGATAAGTTTAAAGAAATGTTTCCCTATCTTGACCTTGTATTAATGGATATAAAAGAGATGAATGAAAATAGACATCTGGAATTAACGGGTGTAAGGAATGAAAAAACACTTGAAAATGTAGAACTGATGGAAGCAGAGGCTCAGCCATACTGGATACGATATGTTGTAGTTCCGGGTTATACCGATAGTGAGGAAAGCTTAAAGAAACTTGCTCAGTATCTATCAGATAAGGAATACATGGAGAAACTTGAACTACTCCCATATCACAATCTGGGAGGGCACAAGTGGCAGGAGATGGGCTTAAATTATGAACTTAAGGATGTCGAACCTCCTTCTCACGAGATGATGGAGAGAGTTGAAGATATATTAAAGGAATATGAGATTGTTTACAGTTAGAGGTAAAAAGGATTAAACAAAATATCTGAGATATATGAGAGTCTTCGAAGCAAAGACGGGGGCTCTTTTTTATATAAATAAACCGTAGGTATTCCCTGGGATTGGGAAATCTACGGTTTATGTTTCAAGAACGATTAGTAAATAAGATATTCCAGTATCACTCCACAATATAATATTGAGTGATATTTTGTGTTTAATTAACAAAATATATTAATTTTTATTTGATTTTGGATCAAGTGCATCCCTTACTCCATCACCTAATATATTATAAAACAATACACCTATAAAAATCATTAGACCGGGTATTAATACCCAGGGGTAATTGGTTATTTTAGTAACCTTTTGAGCAGCTGTTAACATGTTTCCCCAGCTGGGGTCAGGTTCCTGAATTCCAAGCCCCAGAAAGCTTAATCCGGACTCCATCAGTATATAGCCAGGTACAGCCAGTGTTGCATTGATGATTACATAGGTAGCCGTACTTGGGATTACATGTTTAAAAATTATCCTAAGGTCTGTTGCTCCAAGGGCTTTGGCTGCCTTAACGTAATCCTCATTCTTGATCGATAGTACCATACCTCTAATTACACGGGACATCCCCGCCCAGCTGATGAATGCAAGAATTATTATAATCAGCAGGAATCGCATAGTTGAGGTCATATCGATAGGCATGACAGCTGCCAGAGCAAGCAATAGATAAAACTGTGGGATTGAAAGGATAATTTCCGCAAGCCGCATTAAGACACTATCAATAAAACCGCCATAATAACCTGATATACTACCAATAGTTACACCAAAGATGGTAGTAATCAAAATACCTACAATACCAATAAACATGGAGATCCTACCCCCGAAGAGTATCCTGGAAAAGATATCTCGTCCAAAGTTGTCAGTACCCATCAGGAAGAGATGGGCAGGTTCCTCCACCCCTAGTAAATGAATATTTGTTTTAAATAATCCCCAGAATTTATATTCCGGTCCACGATGGAAGAGTTTGATTGGGTATTTTTGATCTTTAATTTCTTCATATTTGGCCCAACCGACTTCTTCTGTTTCATAGACATATGGCCAGCTTATACCATCCTCATCAGTAAAGTGCACCTTTGTTGGTGGATGATAAAAGTGCTTTTTATAGGTTTCATAGGGGCTATATGGAGATATTATGCCTGCGAATATAACAAAGAAATAAATAATAATAAGAATAATTCCTGCGGTGACAGCCATTTTATGTTTTTTTAATTGTCTCCATGATTTCATTGCATTTGAGACGCCTTTTTGCTTCTTGTTAGTTACAGAATTAGTTTTGTTAGTTTTTACTTTCACATTCATTATAACTACCCCCCTTCTTAACTATACCTGATTCTAGGATCGACTAAAGCCAGTAATACATCAGCTATCAGATTACCTATCACCAATAAGGCACTTCCCATAAGTAGTCCGGCCATTGCCAGATAATAGTCTTTGGAAAGAACAGCCTCTAACATCATACGTCCCATTCCAGGGTAACCAAGTACAGTTTCAGTTAGTGCCGCTCCACTCAATACAAAGCCCAGCTGGAAACCCCAGATAGTGATCAGTGGATTGATAGCATTACGTAATGCATGTTTATAAATTACAAACCGTTCTTTGACACCTTTAGCCCGGGCGGTACGTACATAGTCCTGACGCATTGCATCAAGCATCTGCCCTCTCATTCTTCTCATGATACCTGCCATCTGGGCTGTCCCCAGGACAATTGTTGGTACCACCAGGTGACGTGCTATATCAAGGATTTTTTGTGAAGTTGTCATCCACTCATAATCAATACTGGTTAGACCCGTAATCGGATGATCTATTCCCATTCTAACAATAAAAAACTGTATTAGTAAGGCAAAGAAAAAGTTTGGTATTGAAATACCCAGTAGGGCGAATACCGTAAGTGCATTATCACTGAATTTGTACTTATGGGTTGCAGAATAAATCCCTATTGGTATAGCAAGCATCCAGGCAAAAATCATGGATGAGAATGATAGAATTAAAGTATTAAAAATCCTTGTCTGAATCAAATGTGTTACCGGAACTCTATACTTAAAGGAACGCCCAAAATCAAGATGAAGGGCCCTCCACAGCCAGTGTAAATATTGTTCAGGTACGGATTTATTCAGACCAAAATCTTCTTCAAGCTGTTCAATATGCTCCTTTGGTATATTTGGGTTCATTTTCATTGTATCCAGGAAGTTTCCTGGTGCTAACTGCATGACTAAAAAGCTGATAAGAGATATTGCTATAAGCAGGGGAATAATAATTAAAAACCGTCTAATAATATAGGTTTGCATTGCTTTCTCCTTTCCTGGTATTTTCATTAAAAGAAGGAGGGACCCTGCCCCCCTTCCGCTATACTTCTACAATTTCTGATAAAATTCTATTATAATTATCATCTTATTTATATTGGAGATATCCTTATTCCTATACCTTTATTTATTCAAAATAAAGGTTTGAGATATCCCAGGTAACAGAACCATTGTAGAGGTCTCCACCTAAAGAACTGGCTCTTACATTCTGCAGTTCATTTGTTACGGCAGTAAATGTTAGAACATTTACTGAATAGAGTAATGGTAATTCTTCTGAATAAATCATCTGCCATTCATCATAATATTCTTTTCTTTCTTCCGTGTCTAGAGTAGTAGCAGCAAGATCCCAGATTTCATCAATTCTGGCTTCCCATTCAAACTCAGGTTCTTCCAGTTCAGGATTCCACATATGATATGGGGCATCAGATAGCCACATGGTGTATCCACCATATAGTTCTGTTCCGCCTCCACCCCAACCAATGATAATCATATCCCATTCATAACTGTTGGTCAGTCTTTCAATAAGATTACTGAAAGCAACAGGCTGTGTATTAACATCTATACCAAGTTTCTCGTAATCACTGGAAATAATATTCATCATATCTACCCACGGGTCAGAGGTTTCGGTTGTCAGTAGATTTATTTTAACCGGATTACCTTCAGGACCGATTAAATTATCATCTTCATCCCAGGTAAAGCCGCCAGCCTTAAGTTCTGCTCTAGCTGTATCTAGATCAAATGGATATTTCTTCACATCTTCATTAATCCAGAATTTATTAGCCGCATTTACAGGACTCCACTGTGGAACAGCCTTGCCGGCATAAATCTGGTCAGCTATGGTTTCCCTGTCAGTTGCGTGGTTTAAAGCTCTACGGAAATGAATATTTCTAAACCACTTGTTTTTCCAGGGGTGTTCCTTGAAATCAGGGTTACGTTGGTTCATATTAAAGGTAATTAGAGTACTTGTAAAACTGGTACCTGCTTCATGAACAGTATAGTTGCCAGCGCCTTCATTTGCCTTAATTCTCTCATAATCCTGTGGCAAAAGACCAGTCATATGGGTTGTACCATTTTCAAAATTAAGAAGGGCACTGTCTGTATTTGGTACTATTTCATTTACCCAGCGGGTAATATATGGCAGTGATTGACCATTAGGTGCCTTTTTCCAGTATTTAGAGTTTCTCATATAGACAACTCTCTGAGCAGGTCTATATTGAGCAAGAATCATTGGACCTGTACCAACGATTTCTTCTACAGATGTATCGACACCCCAGGTCTCGTTGAACTGACCATTTTCATAAGCATCAGCTAATTTATGTTCTGGTATTATATACTGCATAGTTGATAGGAATGGCGCAAATGGTTCAGGTGTAGTAAATTCTACTGTATATTTATCAATCTTCCTGTATTCAATAGGTTCACCTTTAATAAATAAACCATCTCGTGCAGGTGAGTTAACTTCCTCATCCATTGTTACATCATAGGTAAAGATAACATCATCAGCAGTAAACTCTTCACCATCACTCCACTGTATCCCACGCCTCAGGTAGAAGGTCCAGGTCAGGCCATCTTCACTGGTTTCCCATTTTCTGGCCAGTGCTGGTTCATACTTTCCGCTAATGGGATTTACCATAGCCAGTGCTTCAAAAATACGGGCTTCAAAAATCTCATCACTGGCAGAATCTCCTGATAGGACTGGGTTAAATGTATTTGGATCACTAACCATTGTTGTTATTAATGTTCCACCCCATTGACCCTGCGGCATATCAGACACATAAGGATCAAGCAATTCTACTTCATTGGCTAAACTTACTAAACTTAATGATAAAACAAAAGTTAAAACTAAAACTAAAGTAATGATTCTCTTCATCTACTTCTTCCTCCTCATTTTTAATAAAATATTAATGTGATTAAACTCTAAAGAGCACTACTTATCATTAAACATTTAAAAATAGTAAACTATGTTTAATGACTACTCTTCTACACCCCCTTTCAAATTTATCAGCAAACTAACTAAATATATTTAGTTTAAATATATCAATATACATATAGATAACAACAAGCACATTATTTGTACTATATATAATTATTCAATATAATCCTTCTAATTCCTGCAAAAAATATTCATCAATTTATAAGAAATTTTGGTACTGTATATTTCTTATAAATAAGCACTAAGCCAGATGTGGCAAGCAGAAAGTCCAAAAAATGGAATAAAAATTGACATAAAAAAATAACCTTTATGTATAAAATTATACATAAAGGTTAAAGCTTATAGGTATTTTTTTATTTTTTATTATACAGTTATATCACTTATTAATATCCTTAATTTCATTCACTATAAATTATTGATAAATTAAGGTAATTAAGAATTCTGTTGATTTTCTGCAGTCATTACAGAAG
>JBKGXW010000038.1:0-20129 GCA_046546395.1 Halanaerobiales bacterium | reverse complement strand
TATATTTTAGATTTGTCCATTGCTATTAATACTATACTGTAAGTATTATTTATAAATAATGTTTATAAGCTTCTTATCCACATTAGTTGATGAAAACGTCCGAATATTTTGCTATAACGGTCTCGATGGCCTAATATCAAAATTATCATTGCGTAAATTAAAAGAGAATTTAGATGAACTTCACTCATGGAAAAGTCAAAATATCTGGTATATGACAAACTTTTATAGAGATGATCCATAAAAATGGAGTCCTTGTGAAGTTTTTATCTTTATATTTATATATTACAATATAGTGATTTTTTTGTCAAGCGCTATTGAAATAATACAGTCAAGATATACGGCACATACTAATAATAGATATAATAAGTATAATGGAGTCTTTATGCCCACACCAGCTTATTCTGTAATTGTAACCTCTCGGTTGAACATTCAGGGAGCATAGTTCCCCGGAGTAGTCAGATATGTACTAAAGTCTGATGTGGGACCAATCTACAACAGATTATTTAATCTTCAAAAGCTACTTTCATTTTCTTTACTTCAACACGGTGAATACCTTTTAAATCATTTTCAAGCTTCTCGATATCCTGGTCATCACCGCAGAGATGTAAAATCACAAGACCCTCTTCTGCACATTCTCCAACCTGATGCATTCCTATTCTGGTACTTATTATACAGCCGTGCTTTGTCAAAACCTCCTGTACTGTTGGAGCTGCATCTGTTCTCTTATCAATTAATACTGCCATTACAGTTGAACAATTTTCCATTTAATATCACCTCTACTTTTAGATTTCTTCAAAAGTTTAGATAACCCTTTTATTATTCTTTAACCAAAAAGAATAGAATATACTTAGTTGGGTCCCGAGAGATATTATTCCTTATTACGCTTTATTTATATTACATCCTGTAATTAGATATCTAATATTAGATAATCCCCGATCGCTGTCTGGCTATTTCATATAAAACAATTGAAGTCGCACAGGCCACATTTAATGATGAGGCTGAACCTGTAATTGGGATTTTGTAAATATAATCTGATATATCCCGATAACTGGAACTCATTCCATACGTTTCATTACCAATTATTATTGCAGTAGGTTTTATAAAATCAGACTGATACACTAAACTATCGGTATGTACACTGGTGCCTACTACCTGAAAACCCTGATAGGTCTCTCTGATATCTGCAAACCAGGGCAATAGCTCTTTATGTGATTCAAGTTTTATTACAGGAAGGGTGAAAATAGTACCTATACTGGAACGGATTACTTTGGGATCATATAAATCCACACAATGACCAGTTATAATCAGTCCATCCACCTCCATAGCGTCACAGGAACGAATGATTGTACCCAGATTTCCTGGATCAGATGGTCTATCAAATACAGCAATTAAAGGATTCTCACTTAGATTAATCCTTGATAAGTCATCCTCAGGCATTGCAACAATGGCTATTAATTCTGAGGGCTCCTCTTTGTCACTTATCTCCATCATATAATCTTCAGGGAGCTCAAAGTGTTTTTTAGCCGTCGATTTAACCAATATCCCTTTTGCCCAGTCTGATAATTGATGATAGTTTGAGTAAATATAGTATAAAATATCCCACCCATTTTCTATTGCACGATTGATTGGTGTAACACCTTCTACAAATATCTCTTTATGTTGAAATCTTTTATATCTATTTCTGGATAATACCTCAATATGCTGATAATCATTATCTTTTTTTGTAACAATTTTAATTTGTGGTTTCATTTTGATGCTCTCCTGTATAAGTGTTTTTATTTAGGTGGTTCTATCTAGGTAGTTTTATCTTAAGTAGTTTTATCTAAATAGTTTAATCTACTCTTCAATAAGTTTTTCATCTCATTTGACTATACTCATTTTATCAAAAAGATCACCAGTATCCTTAGCTGCTGGTGACCTTTATACTGTACTATTCTCACTTGTTTCTCATATTGTTCCTGTAAGGTTTCCTGTAGGATTTTTTTTACTGTTTCTTTTACGGTTTTTCGTATTGTATTAATGTATTTATCCCTGTATCTTTTCCCTAAGCAGCTTATTCACCAGACCCGGATTGGCTTTCCCTCTTGTTTCTTTCATAACCTGGCCAACCAGATAGCCGATAGCCTGGTTTTTCCCATTTCGAATATCTTCAACAGCCTCAGAGTTATCAGCTATAACCTTAAGTACAATCTCTTCCAGCTGTCCTTCATCACTGATCTGTTTTAAACCCTTTTCTTCAACTATTGTTTCAGGGTCTTTACCTGTTTTGAACATCTCCTCAAAAACAGTTTTGGCAATCTTACTGCTGATCACGCCTTCATCCATCAGTTTCAACATTTTGGCAAGCATTTTACCACTGATTTTATTTTGCTCTATCTCAATACCCTCTTCATTCACCAGACGGAGGAATTCTCCCATAATCCAGTTGCTGACAGCTTTTGGATCATCATATTCCTCAACAACTTCCTCAAAGAATCTGGCCAGTGCCAGTGTATCAGTCAGTATATCGGCATCATGATCCGGAAGTCCATATTCTTCTGTAAATCGCGCCTTTTTTTCACGGGGTAATTCCGGTAGTTCCTTCCTGATATCCTCTACCCATTCCCTGTCGATTTCCAGTGGTACCAGATCCGGTTCAGGGAAATAGCGGTAGTCATGAGCTTCTTCCTTACCGCGCATTGAGATAGTTTTATTTAAACTATCATCCCAGGTACGGGTCTCCTGAACAACCTGTTCGCCTGCTTCTAAAACTCTTTTCTGCCGTTCCACTTCATATTCCAGGGCCTTTTCAACAGCCTTAAATGAATTCATATTCTTAAGTTCTGCCTTTGTACCAAATTCCTCCTGACCCAGCGGTCGGATAGATACATTGGCATCACAACGCAGAGAACCTTCTTCCATATTACAATCAGAAACAGCGATATATTCAAGAATCTTTTTCAGCTCGCTCAGATATGCTCTGGCCTCTGCAGGTGTCCTCATATCAGGCTCACTGACAATCTCAATCAGAGGAACGCCTGTCCTGTTGTAATCCACAAGACTACCAGTTGACCTATCAATACTTCCTTCATGTATCAGTTTCCCGGCATCTTCTTCCATATGAATTCTGGTAATCCCTATTCTCTTCATTCCTTCATCTGTTTCAATATCAATATAGCCGTGTTCACAGATAGGTAGATCAAACTGTGATATCTGATAGGCTTTAGGAAGATCAGGATAAAAATAGTTTTTTCTATCAAATTTGCTATATTCACTTACTTCACAATTGGTAGCTAAACCAGCCATAATTGCATATTCAACTACTTTTTTGTTAAGCACTGGCAGTGTTCCAGGTAAACCTGTACAGATAGGACATGTATGTTCATTTGGTTCAGCACCAAATTCTGTACTGCAATCACAGAAAATCTTTGATTTTGTAGCCAGTTGAGCATGAACCTCCAGACCGATTACTGTTTCATACTGTTTACTCATGATGACACCTCCAATTGTGCCCTTTTATCCTTAATATCAAGCATACTTTCCAGTGTATAAGCAGCCTGAATTATCTTACCTTCTCCGAAATGAGGTCCCATCATCTGCAGACCTATCGGCATATTATTACTATCAAACCCACATGGTATTGATATAGCTGGAATTCCAGCAATATTAACCGGAACAGTAAAGATGTCCATCTGATATAACTCAAGCGGATCGTTCATAGAACCTATCTTAAAAGCTGTTGTAGGAGTAGTCGGGGAGATAATCAAATCATAATCATTATATAATCTTTTGAAATCTTCTATAATCAAAGTACGTACCTTCTGTGCTTTCAGATAATATGCATCATAGTAGCCTGAACTTAAAGCATAGGTTCCTAACATGATACGTCTTTTTACTTCATCTCCAAAACCTTCATTCCTGGTATTCCTGAACATCTCCGTTAAACTTGATGCCTGCTCACTGCGGTAACCATACCTGACTCCATCATAACGAGCCAGATTGGAACTGGCTTCTGCAGGGGCAATGATATAATATGCAGCAAGGGCATATTCAGCACTGGGCAGGCTTACTTCTTCTACTTTTGCACCGGCACCTTCCAATTTTTTTACTGCAGCCATGACACTTTCTTTTACTTCTGAATCAAAATCCAGAGAAAAATATTCTTGCGGCAGCCCAATCTTCATATCAGAAACATCTTCTTTCAGAAAATCTGTATAATCCGGTAGATCCATCTTAACAGATGTAGAGTCCATGGGATCATGGCCGGCAATTACATTCATTAATATAGCTGTATCCTCTACATCTTTTGTAATAGGACCTATTTGATCAAGTGATGAGGCAAAAGCTACCAGACCATAACGGGACACATTACCATAGGTAGGTTTCATACCAACAACACCACAATATGCAGCCGGCTGGCGGATAGAACCCCCTGTATCTGAACCAAGGGCACCGGCTGCCTCTCCTGCTGCTACAGCTGCTGCAGACCCGCCGCTGGAGCCACCAGGTGTATGCTCCAGGTTCCAGGGATTGCGGCTGGTAAAGAAAGCTGAATTCTCTGTAGAAGAACCCATAGCAAATTCATCAAGATTTGCTTTACCCAGTGTAATGGCTCCTTCTCTATTTAATCGATCTACAACTGTTGCATTATATGGTGGAACATAGTTATGTAAAATCTCTGAGGAACAACTTGTCCGGATTCCAGCTGTAGAAATGTTATCTTTAATTGCCAGTGGTATACCTGCTAACTTTCCATCCAGTCCATTGGACGCTCTCTCTCTGGCCTCTTTCTCTATAAGTGTTACATAAGCCTTAACCTGATCATCAACATCATCTATCCGCTGATAATAGCTGTCGAGCACTTCATCAACGGTAATTTCTTTATTTGCTAACTTTTCTTTTAACTTGTGAATAGTCAAATGAAATAACTCCAAATTGATCATACCTCCCTTTAAGCATCTTCTCTCTATTAACTTCTAGTCTTCATCTTCTCTCTTTTATCCTCTTGTAGACTTCTTCCACTGCTCATCTTCCTTATCTTCTTACTCTATTAATTTTTTGCCCTACATATATATTTCTCTGTTTCATTCAATCACCTATTATCTTAGGAACCCTGAATTGTCCATCTTTCTTGTCAGGTGCATTTGATAATATCTTCTCTCTATCCATAGAAGGTTCTACTTTATCCTCGCGCATAACATTCTTCATTGGTACTGTATATGCTGTTGGAACTACCTCATCAGTATCCAGTTCATCAAGTTTCTCAAAATACTCCAGAATATCACCAATCTGTTTAGTGAATGTATCCATCTCCTCCTCTTCTATCTTCAGATTAGCCAGGTCTGCAATATATTGAATATCCTTTTTTTCTACCAAAATTCTCACCCCTTTAGATATATAATTAATAATCTATTCTCAATTCTACACTAGCACTTACAATTTATTTAATCTATCTAAGACTATTTAAATCTTTCTAACAATTCTTTCCTATTCTCATCGTATCTTTTGAATAAAAAGGGTACAAATTCTTTAAAATCTTTATATTTGTCACGATTATTACGATAATACCTTAATTGTTTTATAGATTTACTCAAACAGTGCTATGAATTGTTCCTCATCCAGTATTGTTACTCCCAGTTCTCTGGCTTTATCATACTTGGAACCAGTACTTTCACCGGCAACTACATAATCAGTATTTTTGCTGACACTGGAACTTACTTTTCCGCCAGCAGAGATAACTTTTTCCTTTGCTTCCGATCTAGTATAGTTATCCAGACCTCCTGTGAAGACAAACTTCTTACCAGCCACAGTCTCAATATTTTCAGTAGCTTTCTCCTCCTGGTCAGCTGTCATCTTTACTCCCTGTTCTTTAAGTTTCTTGATAACCCTTTGATTATGTTCTTCCCTAAAAAAGTTAACAATACTTTCGGCTATGACAGGACCTATTTCCTCAATAACCTCCAGTTCTTCCTGACTTGCAGTGGATAGTTCATCTACCGAATGATAGACTCCGGTCAGAACCCGCGCAACACCAGCACCCACATGTCTAATGCCAAGTGCAAATATCAGATTGTGCAGTGACCTATCTTTGCTTTCCTGTATTGCCTCCACTGCATTTGTTGCAGACTTCTTACCCATTCTTTCTAATGGTAATAAGTCTTCCACTTTCAATTTATATAAATCAGCATAGTCATCTATCATATCGTTTTCCAGCAACTGTTCTACCAGGGCTGGCCCTACTCCATCAATGTTCATGGCATTCCGGGATATATAATGAATAATACCCTCCAACCGTTGAGCCGGACAACCTGTTACATTAATACATCTGGTTACAGCTTCGCCCTCCTGTCGGACTGCTTCAGCACCACACTCAGGGCACTTATCAGGCATTTTGAAAATCTCTTCACTACCGTCTCTTTTTTCCTTAATTACTTTTACAACCTCTGGTATAACATCTCCTGCTTTCTGAACCAGGACATGATCGCCTATTCTGACATCTTTCCTCTTTATCTCATCCTCATTATGTAAGGTAGCCCTACTGACTGTAGATCCAGCAAGATGGACAGGATCCAGAACAGCGGTTGGAGTCAATGCACCTGTACGACCCACAGAGATGATGATATCTTTCACAACTGTAGTTTTCTGCTGAGCCGGAAACTTAAATGCTATTGCCCAGCGGGGACTCTTGGCAGTACTACCCAATTGTTCCCTTAAGGCAAGATTATTTACTTTTATCACAAGACCATCTATTTCTTGCGGGAGATTATCCCGCTCTTCGGTCCATTGTCCACATAATTGAATAACCTCATCTATAGTTTTACATCTATGATACCAGTTCACCTTAAAGCCAAGTCCTTTGAGAAATTCCATGGCCTCAGTATGTGTCTCAAATTCCTGGCCTTCTATGCCTACCAGATCATATGCTAGCATCGATAATGAACGCTCTGCAGCAATACGCGGATTAAGCTGTCTGATGGAACCAGCTGCAGCATTTCTGGGGTTTGCAAAAGGCTCTTCACCTTCATCCAGTCTCTTATTGTTAATAGCCTCAAAATTAGATTTACCAATATAGACTTCCCCCCTGATTTCAGCAGAAATCTCTTCAGGCAGACTCAATGGTACAGACCTGATGGTCTTTATATTCTCCGTGACATTTTCTCCGATAACACCATTACCACGGGTAGCCCCTACTGTAAGGAGCCCATTCTCATATGTAAGTATTGCTGATAATCCATCTATTTTATGTTCAATTACAAATTCTATATCTCCTGTCCCGGCTAATTTATAAACCCTGTTTGCAAACTCCCTCAGTTCACCATCATTGAAGGCATTGCTCAAACTGAGCATCGGCACTGTATGTTCAACCTTCTCAAAGCTCTCCGCCGGTTCTCCCCCCACACGCTGGGTTGGTGAATCAGGAGTTATCAATTCAGGATATTCCTCTTCCAGATTTTCCAGTTCCCTCATCAGTTGGTCAAATTCAACATCAGATATCTCAGGTGAATTTAGTACATAATACCGATATTCGTGATGCCTTATTTCCTCACGTAATTTATTTATTCGTTTTTGTATCTCTTTATCGGGCATATTTATACCTCCTATATTTGGAGTGAATCAACATATATGTAAGCTTTTCAGTCCTTCTAAAGCATCTTAAAACAGACTTATTTATTTCCATTTTAATATTAATTATACGTTTATTATAGAGTAAAGTCAAATAGCTAAAATAGTCTTAAAACCTATAATATTTTCACGAAAAGTGTTATACACTAAACAACTTAACAGGTTAATAATAAAATGAAAAACACCTGGATATCAGAAACCAGGTGTTCATTAAAAAATGGGTGTTATCTTATTTTAAAACAAATTTTATGCCATTAGAAAGCAGTGTATTTACCCAAAACATCCTGAACCTGTATTTATTAACCCTTCAGTGCACCTGCAGTCATACCTTCAATAATCCTTCTCTGAAAGAAAATATAGAGGATAATTAATGGTAGTACCGATAGTAAAAGTGCTGTCAGTGTTTTAGGAATATCCATTCCATAGGCTGATTGAAATTCGAATAACCCCAGTGTAAGAATCCTTTTTTCTGGACTTGAAGTTAATACCAGGGCATATACAAATTCATTCCACAACATTGTTAGATTATAGATAACAACTGTTGAAATAGCAGGCTTGATTAATGGGATGATTATCTTATAATAAATCTGATAATAACTGGCACCATCTATAATCGCAGCCTCTTCCAGCTCCTCAGGAATTTCCCTGACAAAACCAGTTAAAATAAATATAGATATCGGTAGACTAAAAGCTACGTAGGGGCCAATTAATCCTGTCAGTTGATCATATAAACCCAGCCTTAATGTCATTTTATAGACTGGTATCAAAGTTGAGTGTATTGGTATCATCATCCCGGCTACAAATAACATAAATACAAAGTTACTGAACCTGAATTTGATTTTAGCTATAGCGTATGCGGCCATACTTGAAGCAATTACAATCAAAATAACTGAAAGAATGCTAACAAATATACTATTTACAAAATAACGATAAAAACCTGACTTAATAGCAACATGATAATAGTTCTCCAAATTAAAAGTTTCCGGCAGAGTCCAGGGTAGTGTTGTTATAAATTCTATATTACCTTTAAAGCTATTCTGCAGGAGGAAAATTAGTGGATATCCGGTAATTACCAGCCATATAGAAAGAAAGAAATAAATCAAGGTTTTATATATCTTATTATCAGTCATCTTACCACCCTCCCTTAAACATTATTTTTGCTGCTGCGATTAACAAGATATAAAAATAATAATGAGACACCAAATGCAATTACAAATAATGAAAGAGAAATAGTACTGCCATAACCCATTTTCATTTCTGAAAATGCTTTGGTGTACATATATGTGGCCATCAACTCCGAAGCATGATTCGGGCCACCCCCTGTCAGGGCATAGATCATGGCAAAATATTTAAGTGATCCTACAATTATTAGAACAGCAGCACTGACAATAGTTGGTTTGAGCATCGGGAGTGTTATCTTCCAGAAAGCCTGAATAGAACTGGCACCATCGATTCTGGCTGCTTCATAAAGCTGGTTTGGTATACCGGCAATACCTGCCATGAATATAATCATATATAATGGTATAAAACGCCAGGATATAGGAGCTACAACTGAATAAAACGCTATATCTGGATTACCCAGCCAGTCAACTCCATTAAAACCTGTTAATGTTAATAAATTATTTATCAATCCAAAATTAAAATCAAATAAATAACGCCAGAGAAAAGCTACAGCGACTGCTGAAAGTAACATGGGAATAAAGAAAAAAGATTTAAAAATCTGGGTGCCCTTCAATTTTGAGCTTAAAAATACAGCCAGTAATATTCCCATGGGGATTTGCACAACGAGAGAAAGAAAAACAAGTTTGAAATTATTTACAACCGAATGCCAGAAAATCTCATCATTTAGTAAGCGAGACCAGTTTGCCAGTCCAACAAATGTACCCTGCCCCATACCGTCCCAGTCCAGGAACGAATAATATGCAGAAAGAGGAATAGGTGCCACTAAATAAAGAATACAAAAGAAAGAAGCAGGTAGTAAAAATATAAAGATAACAAATTTCTTGGAATGTATTAAATTCTGCATTAAACTCCTCCTTTACAATACAATTTATACAGTGGGGCTGAAATCCCCACTGTATAAAAGTATTTAAACTATTATAATCATTGAAGCATTTTCATTTAATCAATGAACATTGACACTTTTCGAAGTGTTAAAGAAATGCAATTATTAGTTAAAAATGCTTCTTATATTGTCATTTGCTTACTCACCATAATATTCCTGAGCAGCTTCTTCCATAGCATTTGCTGCTTCTTCCGGTGTCATTGTAAGTCCAAATAGCGCCTGAGTTGTGTTCAGGTGGACTGTAGCCAGTTCCTGAGGTAAAGACTGGTCATACCATAACTGAATATGATTAGCGTCCTGGAATAACTCATATACTTCCTGAATTGTAGGATCTTCGATGTCATCTTTTACACCAGTAAATGGTGGTAAGTTACCTACCTGAGCAAGATCGCTAGCAAAGTCACTATCTGAAATGTATTTAAGAAATTCTACAGCCATTTCTTTATTGTCACTACTTGCGGCAACTGAATAATAATTATCGCCAGGAGTACCTATCAGGTTAGTGGGGTCTCCTTTTCCATCCTGGAAAGCAGGGAAATTGAAGAAACTAATATTATCTTCTTTCATTTCTGGGTTTTCAGATTCAAAGACACCATTAGCCCATGTTCCCATTAGATACATAGCTGCTTTATCTGCATAAATTAGAGCCCTTGATTGGCCTGTATCTTCATCCATACCATTAACACCCTCAGGGAAGTAACCTCTTTTGACCATGTCTTGAATCACTCTACCAACTTCTATAAATGCCTCATCATTAAAGGCACCAGTCCTATTTGCTGCATTTCTGAAAGCTTCTGGTCCACCAATACGATCTGCCAGATATACGAAGTACATGGAACCGGTCCACTTGGTTTTATTAGCCAGAGTGAATGGTGTAATTCCATTAATCTTTAATGTCATACATACATCCATGAGTTCCTCATATGTTTCTGGTACTTCAAGATCATATTTCTCAAACAAATCTGTTCTATACCAGATTACAGCTGTAGCCATATTGGTTACCGGGATACCATACTGTTGACCATTAATTATACCCAGGTCCATCGCTGCTGGTGTAAAGTTGGCCTGCCAATCTTCAGTCAGATAAGGTGTTAAATCAAGGACCTTATCATTATCAACATATTTTTCCAGACTTGAGCTACCCCAGGTCATGAAAATATCTGGTTCATTGTTAGCAGCCATGGCTGTCTGGATTTTTGTCTTATAATTATCATTCTGGATAGGTACATGTTGAATTTTAACATCAGGGTAATCTGCTTCAAAACGGGCAATTGCATCGGCCATCGGTTCTGAAACAGGATCGCTTTCAGTACGAATGTCCCACAATGTCAAAGTCACCTGGGCAAATACAGCACTACTTAAAACTATTGATACAGCAATAACTAAACAAAGTAAAGTTAAATTTTTTTTCACTTTTTTAAAAGCCTCCCTTTTTTATAATACTTTTTTGGACTCAGACAAAAAATAATACTCCCTGTCCTCACCTCCCCCTTTTCTTTTTAAACACACAGAAAGATTTTATATTCAAAACTGATATAATAGAGTTAAGTCTCAGACAATATGTATAAAGATATTACAAAGATAAACCCCGCTGTTGCTGTCTTTTCTGAAATACTTTCAAAACCGGTTTTGATTTTACGTAGTATATATATATATATGTATTCTATAAAATACTAAAAATACCTTCTATTTTTTTGATATTTTTTTTATAATTTTTCACAATTAATGTAATACTGTTATTCCAGATTCTTACATGAACCCCTCTTCACAATATCTACTGGTACAATAACAGGTTCCGTTTTCTCCTTGTTTATTAATTTCATCAGTAATCTGGAAGCAACCCCTCCCAGATCATACTGGGATTGATTTATAGTAGTTAGATTATAATGAGAACTCAATTCGATATTATCAAAACCTATTATAGAGAAATCATCAGGTACATTTAGACCGGAATCTCTGATCGCCCGAATTGCACCAATAGCTATCATATCTTCAGCAAAGATAGCAGTGGGTCTTTCCTTCATCTCTAATATATCCTGCATTGTGCTGTAACCTTCTTCCATGAGATACTCTACTCTAAAAATCCAGTCCTGATTTAACTTCAATCCCAGTTCAGTAAAGGTATCCACACATGCTCTATATCTTTCAGTTGATGGCTGAACTTCCGAATGACCAATTATAATACCTATATCTCTGTGACCTAATTGGTTAAGATATTTAATAGCTTTACGTGCACCCCCATAATTATCAGACATAACATATGTGGAATTCTCACTTTCAAGTTTCACATCAATAAAAACAGTTGGTATATTGGATTTAATCAGATCAGCAAACCTCTCAATATTACTGGTGTTAAATCCCAACATAATTAATCCATCCACATTCTTATCAATAGACTTTTCAACAAAATTGAATTTTATACCGGTATCAATATAATACTTGAGGCTTTTCTGGTGTGTAAAATATAAAAGGTCATAGCCAAGTTCACCCAGGGTATATTCTATCCCCTGGATAACTTCACGAAAAAAGAAGTTGTTAAGATTGGTAGGAACAAACATTCCTATTGTATAGGATTTGTTTGTTGACAAACTCCGGGCAACAGTATTGGGCCAATAGTTGTTATCCTGCATAATCTTGATAATTCTCTGACGCGTTTTTTCATTGACATCAGGATAGTTATTAATAACCCTGGAAACGGTAGATTTGGAAACATTAGCAATTCTAGCAATATCATTTATAGTCACCATCTGGTCAAACATCTCCTCAAGATTTTTAGCCACTATCACGTTAATATATATTATTATACCTTTTTGATGGGCGCAAACTCAGCAAGCAGCTTTTTCGGTTTCCCACTGGAGAATTTAATCTTAAGCTGCAGTCCACGTTCATCATCAATTTCAAGAATACTTCCCACACCCCACTTGGGATGGTATACCTTCTGACCTACTTCATACTCAGCTTTTTTCTTTTTATCTTCCTTTTCCTTTTCTTCTTCGAACTCCTCGAAGCTGTCCCAGTCCAGACTCGGATCATCCTTCCCTGTATCTTTTTCATACCCGGCAAACAATTCATCTGGTATCTCCTTGAGAAACTGGGAAGCTGGATTGGACTGGTGTTGTCCAAAACGCATTCTTTCCCTTGCCATGGTTAGATACAATTCCTTCATAGCCCGGGTTATACCCACATAGCAGAGACGCCTTTCTTCTTCCAGACCATCCTGCTCAAACATAGAATTGGCATGTGGAAAAATTCCCTCCTCCATTCCAACCATAAAGACCACCGGGAACTCCAGTCCTTTTGCCGAATGGAATGTCATCAGGGTAATATGATCTGCTGAGTCATCCATATTATCAACATCAGCAACCAGAGAAACCTCTTCAAGAAATACAGCCAGAGAATTCTCCCCCTCTTCATTTTCGAATCCTTCCATTACTGAAAAAAGTTCCTGAATATTTTCCAGGCGGCTCTGAGCCTCAATACTCCCCTCAGACAGTAAATCTTCCTGGTATCCTGTATCATTAAGTATCTTCTTTGTTAATTGCTCGACTGTCAACCCCTGACTGGACTCCTTAAACTCCTCCAACATTGACACGAAATCAATTAAGCGAGTCTGATAGGCATTACCCAGTGTTGAAATCCCCCCTGCTCTCAGGCAGGCATCATAAAGACTCAATCCTCTACTTTCTGCAAAAGTAGTCAGTTTTGCAATTGTGCCATCCCCAATTCCTCGTCTTGGTTTGTTGACAATACGAAGAAAACTAATATCGTCATCCGGATTATATATTACCCTCAAATAAGCAATTACATCCTTGATTTCCATTCTATCATAAAATCGCAGTCCACCGACAATCTGATATGGTATGGCATATTTAACCAGCGATTCTTCCAGGGCCCTTGACTGTGCATTGGTCCGGTATAGAACGGCTATATCCCTATACTTATAACCCTCTTGAAGTAACTTACTTATGTTTTTACATACATAATTCGCCTCATCTTTTTCATCAAAAGCCTGATAATAATTTAAATCATTTCCTTCTCCCAGATCGGTCCAGAGTTTCTTGTCTTTACGTGATAAATTGTTGGCTATTACACTATCTGCAGCCTGTAAGATCTTTTCCTTTGACCGATAATTCTGTTCCAGTTTAATAATCCTGGCATCAGGGTAATCATGTTCAAAATTAAGAATATTTCTGATATCTGCACCCCTGAAGCCATAAATACCCTGATCTGGGTCACCCACTACACAGAGATTTCTATACTTTTGAGCCAACTGCTGTACTAAGTGATATTGAGCCGTATTAACATCCTGATACTCATCTATTGATATAAACTGAAATCTATCCTGATAATATTCCAGAACCATTTCATAATTATTAAATAAATCTACTGTTTTCATAATTAAATCATCAAAATCAAGGGCATTATTATCTTTTAATTTCTGCTGATACAACTCATATGCCTTCCCTGTAATCTCCATGAAATAATCGCCTGTTTTTGACTGGTATTCCTCAGGATTAATCAATTCATTTTTAGCATTGCTTATTTCAGCCAGCACAGCGCGAGGCTTGGTCTTTTTTGTATCTACATTCATTTCTTTTAGAACATTTTTCATTAGGGTACGCTGGTCAGATGTATCATAAATGACAAAATTACTCTCATAACCGATTTTCTCAATTTCTCTCCTCAGTATCCTTACACAAAAAGAATGGAAAGTACTGACCCAGGCTCCCCCGACACCGCCTCCCAGAAGGGCAGCTACCCTTTCCTTCATTTCATTGGCAGCTTTATTTGTAAAAGTCACAGCCAGTATATTTGATGGATAAACACCATAGCTTTCGATTAAATAGGCTATCCTTCTGGTCAGAACCCTGGTTTTACCACTACCTGCTCCTGCCAGAACAAGCAGAGGCCCTTCATAATATTCTACCGCTTCTTTCTGTTCTGGATTCAATCCCTCAATTATATTATCTATGGACACTAACATCACTCCCTGAATCAATCTTCTCTGGTAATAAACTTCGATCTATAGTTTTATTAAAATAGAATAAATGTGATTTACAACTACAGTCGCTCTGGAGATGCCTTTTAATTCTGCTTTCCATTCTTATCTGAGCAGAACCTACATAGTAAAAATAACCGGCTGGAAATTTAAACTCACTCAGTTTACCTACAATTATTGACTGAGCATCTTCTAGACAAATCTCCAACAGGTATATGCCATTTTCATATTTGATACGCTTGTCAGTATCACTCATCTATATCCCTTTCTATTTATATCCCTTGTTAGTACTTCTTTTTTATATAAAATAATTCCCCTATGTATGTCAATTATCCCTCTTTCAATATAACATATTTGCTTGAACATATCCAGTTTACATTATTCTATGTTTCTATCTCAATTTCCTGCTGTAAAAGCACAAATTTAGCTCGCCAACCTTTGATGGGCAAGCATAATAAATTAAATAAAGGGATAAATTGGTATTGATATTCTTTATAAGTTTAACACATAATATAAAATGACAAAAAAATTGAAAGGTAGTGAAGTAATATGCAACAAACATATACACCGACTCAACAAAATCAACAGAACTATCAGAACCAACAGAGAATGTCAAAACCACCAGCCTATCTTACAACCAAGGATCTGGCATATTTAAAAGATGCCATGTCCTGGGAACTGCTGGCTATGAAAAAATGTAAGCACTTCGCTCAAGAATGCCAGGATAGTGAAATTGAAAACGCAATCAACAGAGCTGGAAGAATGCATGCAAATCATTACAGACTACTATTGAAACATATTAATCCATCAAAAAGTATCACAGGGTAATTTACAGGTAATACATCGATAAATCATCTTAAATTAACAATTATAGTCGTCAAAAAATCAGGATTAATAGAAAATTAGTTACAGGAGGGTATACAAATGAATCATCAGAATAATCAATATGGTAATAAGAATAATACTCAATATAATGCAAATCAAAATAGAGAAACAATGTTCACACCTTATGGGCAGGGCGATCAATACAGTCCACCAATGCAGTATGGCCAATACGGCCAGCCGCAAAATCAGAATAAAAGTCAGCACCACCATCAGCAAAACAAACAGCAGTATCAGCAGAATCCACCACAATACAATCAATATCAGACAGGACAACAGCAAGCAGGTCAGCAGGCAAATATGATAAAGAATCCAGAAAAAAATATTGTTCACGGTCCAGAAATGAATGATCGGGACTACTTAAATGATATACTGGCAACAGAGAAGTACCTTACAGATGGGTTCAACACCTTTGTTCGTGAAGCAAGTCATACTGAGCTACATAATGATGTAAAAACCATCCTCACTGATACACACGAGTGTACAAGAGATATTTTTAATCTTATGTTCAAAGATGGGTTTTATAGTTTCCAGGGTGCTTCAGGCCAGGAAATACAACAGACCCAACAGAAATTTTCAAAATATATTTCACAGCAGGATCCCTATGGAACAGATCCGGGTTTCTAAATATGAGAAAATTATTGCTCTGAATAAATCTACTAATACCACAATCTAATGCTCTGACCTTTTCTGACCTTGAATTCCTTAGTTTTCTGAACCTGAATGCAGCTAATTGCCTATTATCAGACATTTCAAGCAAACTACACCTCTGATTGTCTTTGACTTTCTTTGACCTTTAGAATATAATTTAAATAGATAGAGATAAGTATATTAACAGGAAATTTTAACAGGGAAAGTTACTTACTTGTAAAAAAAATGGAGGTGTTTTAAATGTTTGATCTTGTACCATTCAATCGTAAGAATAAAGGATTAATGGACAGAGACTTCTTCAGTGATTTCTTCAATAACTTTGGCAGCTTACAGGAAACAAGTCTAAACCAATTTAAAGTAGATATCAAAGAAGATGACAATATATATCTGATTCAGGCTGAATTACCCGGTGTGGACAAGGATAATATCGATATCGAACTAAATGATGATTACATGACCATTAGTGCTGTAAATGAAGAAATAATTGAAGAAGAAAAAGAAAACTATATCAGAAAAGAAAGAAGAACAGGTAAGTTCCAGAGATGCTTCAATATTAAGAATGTAAATACCGAGGAAATTGATGCAAAATATGAAGATGGCATCCTGGAAGTCAAATTACCAAAAACCAATGTAGAAAACAGGGTAAGAAAGATTAATATTCAGTAAAGTTTAACTTAAAACTAAAAGTTCAATAGATTTATTTAAAAACTAAATACTGCTCAAGACAATTAGAGGCTGTCTCCTTACGAGACAGCCTCGTTATTCTTTCTATTTAATATTTGTGTAGTCTATTTCCTCCTGGCCAGCTTCAATTGTAATAACATTACCTGTATCAACAGTAAGATTTAACTGCTCATATAGATCGGTAATACTATTCTCTACATTATAACTATTTAGATCTGTCACTCGGTATCCAGGATCTTCATAACTAACTTCTTTATTTACAAATGCTACACGTTGTAATAAATTATGGTTTTTTTCAGTAGTGCCAGGATCGATAAATGACAGTGACTTGGTAAAAGCTATATATCCACTGGGTAAAAACCAGTTGTTTCGATCATAATTGTGATACAGTTCCCCGGCAGTAGAATCTACCAAATACCAGGTATTATCAATATATACTTCCACAAAGAAATGTCCGCGGACATGATTCAATTGACAACCATTGTTAATCCAGTCTATATAGGCAGAGTCAACCACAACTGCTGGAATACCTTTTGCACGGCAAAGAGTAGCGAATGCTGTAGCATATGTAGTGCAACCAGATAATACTGGTGTTGATAATATTTCTGTAGCTGTAACTTCAAAAGTCACATCAGGTCTTCTATTACTTCTGATACCTTTCAATAAGTTGAAAATTTCTTTTAATGTAGAAATGTCTTTCTTATTATTAATTATGTCTGCTACTTTCATAACCTGTTCTGTTCGTTCGGTTAAGGCATCTTCCTGCAAAAACAAATCCAGATTACTGTAATCAGGATTTTTAAATAGTCCCCTAAAGACTTTGGGTTTATGTACAGTGGAACGCCAGGTTAGGTTCCGTGTCTGTATAGGCCGACTACTTTGAGCATTAATAACTTCTTCCAGACTATTTTTAAATTTATTATTATTTTTATAGAGATTTTTTAGAGTATCTGTATCTAGGGTTGATATTAACAATGCTGGTTGATCAAAAATTGTAGTTTTGCGGTAGAAAGCCTGCTCTGACCGTGTTTTTAAATCCAATTCCTCTAGACTGAGATCATAAAATTCTTTGGCCATTCTATTGTTAAGCCGGTCTCCAATAAGATGGACCAAAATAGCTTTGTCTCTCCTGTCATAAAGATGAGAGAATGCATTCAGACCAAAACTAGTATTGCTATATTGGCTTTCCAGTTTTATCAAATTATATAAACACTCAACTCCTTCCTGGTCTCCATAGATAGTTGGTTTCAATATAACAAGATCTTTTTCAGTACTTGTCAGTACTGAAAATGAAGCAAAAAATAGAATAATAGCTGTAAATAAAAGTACCCTCTTATACATTTCTATACCTCCTGACATTTTTGACTAAATTTTAAGTTCACTATATATTATAAAAATATATTCTCCTTGATAATATTTTTGTTTTCAGTTCACCGTTAAATAAATATATATAATTCATCGGCTGAAGCTAAAAGCATATCAGCTTATAGAATACATTATCTACAGAACAGTTTCATTTTACCTTATAATCATTAAAGATTACATCTATTATATCATGTAAAATCTGGTCACTTACTATCTGGGATAATAAATCGCTCTGCCTGACAAAGCCCGGAATATTTTTACTCTCTAACTCCTGATGTTTATAGTAATTATTAGAGATTTCTTCTACAAACTCTTCAAATCTGTATATTTTAAAACGATCTATCTCAAAAGCTTTCGCGGCATATTCTAATAAAGCTATAACAATTTCCTCATAATCACACTCATCCTCAACATCAAGTAAAACCGCAAGTTTAGGTACTATTTTTTCAAAAAGAAGCCTTTCGTCACTGAGTTCCCTTATATTCAGAATTTCTTTTATTGATTCTAGCTGGGATTTGCGTAAAGATAGAAAGAAGTCCATATAGATATTATCTGAGTTTTCGTCATGATTTACATCTATATAAAAGAATTCTCCTTTCAACTTTTTAAAAACCCTATAGGTATCATAATATCCAAGATCTATATTGCTCCTTATATTTTCCTGTTTAAAATCAAAAACTCCACCAAGGTCTTCCTCTGAAGAAATATAGGTAATATTTAGATTCTCATCTTCAAAATCCCGCACCCTACCCATTGCAAAAGTTCTTACAGCAATAATCTCCTTATACCCTTTAGCCGCAAGTAAGTTAATTGGTAGATTATTATAAAAACCTCCATCAAGATAAAGGCTGCCCTGCATTTTTTCCATTTTAAAAGCAGGCAAATAAGAACTGGCAATCAAATAATCCACCAGACTACCATCAGGGATATTTTCCAGATATAATTCCATCGGTTCCATCTCAGATAGGTTTATTGTGACAATCCCAAAGTCCTTACCCGATTTTCTAATAGCATCTTCATCTATATTTTCTACAAGTAATTCTCGTATTTTTTTTAATTCAATACCATGATTATCGAGAAGGTTTTTCAATTTATTGTAGATATACTTAATATTATTATGATTAAAGTTAAGATTTCTAATTTCCTTAAGTACTTTTTCATCTATGTTAAAGATTTTGGATAAATTAATATTATACCAGAGCTCATATGCTTTATCCCAGTCTTCCTGAAGTATTAATGCAGCATTTATTGCGCCAACAGAAGTACCTGCAACTCCATCAAACTTTATATTCAATTCTTTGAGAGCCTTATATGCACCGATCTGATATGAGCCCTTGGCTCCTCCACCTTCCAGTACCAATCCTTTCATATATTCTCTTTATGGTAACTTATCCAGGGTTATTTAGTAAAATCCTTGTAAAACCATTTTGAATTTACTTACTATAACCTATTAAACTTACCAGTAAAGAATCACCCCCGGTTAATTAATATCAATAGATTTTTACTTTTTCATTTGGGAAACTGTCAATACCATTCTCCTTGTATTATATCATATGCACTTTTCTCAAGCAAAATCTGAGAAATGTGTCAGTTAAAAATTGCTTGTTGATATTGTTTATTGGTATTGTCTATAAATACTTATCTCTAAAATAGTTTCAAGAAAACTCCATCAATATCTTGTCTATGGCTATTTGGTGAGATTCACTCATCTATGCTAGCTAATTATGCAACAAAACTGAAACATCCGAAAATATAGATATAAAAATCTATTAAAAAGTGAAGAAAAAATGCCCAGAAAAACCCTCTGGTCTCAAGCATACTTTTCATATTATCCTGGCATATGTAAACCAGGCTATTTTAATATTAAATACCTCTCCAGTA
>JBKGXW010000037.1:0-20259 GCA_046546395.1 Halanaerobiales bacterium | reverse complement strand
TGAACCTGGATATGAATCTGGAGATATGCCTGGAAACGTGTTGAATAGTAGCAATCTTAATGCCGAAATCCGGCGTAGACTTGAATGGCAGTATCCTTATCGGGCAGCTGAAGGTCTACCGTCCAAAATGTCTGTGACTGAAATAAAGGAAATAGATATCGGGAATACTGCTGAAGGTATTAAGACTAAAGATAACACCACTATAAATCGTGCCATAAAAGAGAATGCAATACTGGAACTCCCCCCTTTACCAGATCTGGAACAGTATAGTAAAGACTTCACAGCTGCTGAAAAAGGAAGTATTGTTCATTTTGTTATGCAGCATCTGAACTTGAGTCTTATTTCTTCTGTTTTTCAGGAGAAAAATGGTCATAATTATGATATGCTTCTTATAAATCTGAAGCAGCAGATTGAAGATATGGTTAAAAAAGAGCTAATAACTGAAAAAGAGGCTGATGTAGTTGATTATGAAAAGATAATAACATTTTTAAACAGCGAAATCGGCCAGCGTGTCCTGGCGGCATATAAAGTTAAACGTGAAGCACCTTTTGTTATTAAGAAAGAAGCCCGGAAACTCTTCCCCGATCTGCAGGGTCATGAAGAGACCATACTTGTACAGGGCATAATTGACTGTTATTTTATTGAGAAAAAAGATGATTATGAAAGGATTGTACTTCTGGACTATAAGACTGACTATGTCTTTCAGGGGAGGATTGAGAGAATTAAGCAGAAGTATCAGAAGCAGTTGGAGATATATAGAGAAGCACTGGAAAAAATCTTAAAAAGATCAGTTGATGAATCCTATATTTATCTTTTTGATAGTGGGGATATTATAGCTATATAACACTATTTCGCTGGATTCTTTAATGAGTAATCCCAGATATTTGCTAAATACACTAGTAAAGTATTTGATTTAGTGTCAAAGGGAATGAAATAGTTGTTCATATTATAACTAATTAAGATATTTGATAAGTATATTACATAAGGAGAGATGAGGAATGAGATTACTGCATACAGCTGACTGGCATCTGGGCAAACACCTGGAAGGACATAGCCGACTGGCGGAACAGGAAAGCTTTATCAAGGAATTAACTGATATTGTTGAAGAAAATGATGTCGATATTATATTGATTAGTGGAGACATATATGATACGTTCAACCCCCCTGCAGATGCAGAAAATCTCTTCTATAGATCAGTAAAGGCTTTATCTGCAGACGGCAAGAGGATAGTATGTATAATTGCAGGTAATCACGACAGCCCAAAGAGGTTGATGGCCTCATATCCTATTGCCTCCGAACAGGGGATTATAATTGTGGGATATCCCGGTACTGAAATCAGTCCTACAAGGTTAGGGGATTATCAGATTACCTCAGGGGGTAAGGGGTACCTGGAGATTGAAATGAAGGGTGAGAAGATCGTTATCCTTACTCTGGCATATCCTTCAGAGAGCAGGCTGCAGGAAGCCTTTGATTATACGGGAGATGATAAAGATATTCAGCTGGAATACTCGGCCAGGGTTGCTGAGATTTTTGAGGATCTTGAAAAACACTATCGAGAAGATACTATTAATATAGCAACAAGCCATCTTTTTGTAGCAGGTGGTAAGAGAAGTGATTCGGAAAGAATTATCCAGGTAGGTGGGGGAATGACAGTGGATACTGCTAGTCTTCCCGGGAAATCACAGTACACCGCTCTGGGCCACCTCCATAGACCGCAGATCGCGAGCCGGAGCAGGAATGCATATTATGCCGGTTCTCCGCTCCAATATAGCAAGAGTGAGATTGGGTATGCCAAGTCAGTGAATCTGGTTGAACTACACCCCGGGAAGGAAGCTGATATTACACATATTAAGCTCAGCAATAGAAAACCGATTGAGGTATGGCAGGTAGATGGTGTGAATCAGGCGCTGGAAAAATGTCGTAAAAATCAGGAGCGCGAGGTCTGGGCCTATCTTCAGATACATACTGATCAACCATTACTTCAGACAGATATAAAGGAGATCAAGGGCCTTAAACCTGATCTGTTAAGTATAGTACCATTCATTAAAGGAAAAGAGCTGGTAGAAGATATAGAAAATATAGATGAAGATAAAGATATTACTGAGTTATTCCAGGAGTTTTATCAAAGCTCACTGGGAACTGAACCTTCTGATGAAGTGCTGCAAATGTTTGCGACCATAGTCGAGGAAAAGGAGGATAGTATATGAAACCCCTTAAATTAAAGGTAGCTGGTTTGAATAGTTTTATAGAGGAACAGGTTATAGACTTTTCTGAGTTGACATCAAGGGGGCTCTTCGGTATCTTTGGTCCCACTGGTAGCGGTAAGTCCAGTATACTTGATGCTATTACTATGGCCCTTTATGGAAAGATATCCAGGGATACTAATGAATTTATCAATACCGAAAAAAATCAGTTATATGTGTCTTTTGAATTTTCTATAGGTCCTGATAGGCATTATACAATTGAGAGAAAGTTAAAAAGTAAGGATGACGGTGGTTACCAGACTTCTTTTTGCCGTTTAATCTGTCAGGAAGATGGAAAAGAAGAAATTATCGATAAATATACAGATATCAACCAGGCTATGGAGGAAAGAGTCATAGGCTTAAAGCATGAAGATTTTATTAAGTCAGTGGTCCTGCCACAGGGAAAATTTAGTGAATTTCTACAACTGAGGGGCCGCGATAGAAGAGATATGTTGGAAAGAATACTTGGTCTGGAGGAATTTGGACGTAAACTGGAAGAAAAAATAAAACTGGAGAGAAACCAGAGAAGAGATAAAGACAGAGAGCTGAAGACCTTGCTGACCCAATATGAAGAAGTTAATGAGGAAGCACTGCAGACCAGTAAAGAAAAATACCAGGACTACAAGAAGGAAGAACTCCTGCTGAGACAAGAGATTGAAGAAAAAAATACATTACTTGAAGAGTATAATGAAATAAGGAAAGCACAGCAGTCCCTTGCTGCTCAGCTGGAGGAGAAAGAAAAGATAAAAAATAACATTGGTGATATTACAATACAAAGAAATAAATTAAAGATGGGTCGTAAAGCTCTTTCTTTAAAACCGTATTATGATAAGCTGAAAAAAGACAAAGAAGATCAGAGAGAGTACCAGGAGTCAAGAACTGGTCTTCTGGCAGGGCTTGAACAAATTGAGGAAAGAGATAAAATACTTGCAAAGAAGTATGAAAGGCTGCAGAAGGAAAGGGAAGAGAAAACTCCTTATCTCGAAAGAATCAAAGCTGAGATTGATCAGGTTATGGATCTTGTTGAGGAAAACAAGGAAAGACAGCAGGCTTTGTTGGAAGTCAAAAAGGATTATCAAAATCTGAAACAGGATTTAGAAAATAGCAAAAATGAAATAAACAAGTTTACTGATAGAATAAAGAGAGGTAAAACACTACTGACGGAAAAAGAGGACCTGGAAAATAGTCTACAGATAAGCGCGGCTTTGAGGAAAAAGGTGGCCCGGGGAGTTGAATTAGAAAAAAAGCTTCAGGAAGAAAAGACAAGACTGGAAAAAATACTTGATGATAAAAATAAACTGACTGCAGATCTGGATAAAGATCAGGAAAGCTTGAAAGAGATTAATAAAAAGAAACTTAAGTTTAATGAAGAGTTCGATATATTGAATAAAAAATTAAAAGATTTAGAAGAAAATAGTCCCCGACCTGAAAAGAAAATCTATACAGAAAAAGAAAAATTGAACACTTTGTATAGTGAGCTTGAAAGGGCTTTTGATTATCTTGAAGAGCAGGCTAAGAGAGAACGAGACCTGGAAAAACTTAGTGTTAGGATTCAAAAATTTACAGATCAACTGAGGCAGATCAGAGAAAATATAAAGAATACTGAGAAAGAATTAAAGGAAAAGAAAAAAAATAAAGAAAAGATGGACAGGCAGAATATATCAGCTATTCTAGCCGGAGAAATGAAAGATGGCCGTCCCTGTCCTGTGTGTGGTTCTACACACCACCCGGAGCCTGCTAAAATAGTGGAGAACGATAAGAGTAAAATGGAGGAAGAGATTGCTGAACTTGATGAAAAATTACTTTCACTTCATAAAAAGGAAAGCAGTCTGAATTCTAATATAGAATCTCTTGAAAGTGAACTTAAAAAAATCAAAGAGGAAGACAGTGCAGATCAAAAAAAGATAAAGATTATAGGAAATATTAATAAAGAAGAAAACAATGATGATATAATTACTAATAAATATATTGAAGAGTTATCAAAAGCCATGTCTTTATCAATCACGGCTACATCATTTGAAAATGTTTCTGAAAAAGCTACTTTATCGCGAGAAATCACCTTTCTTGAACTAGTAGTTGATATTATTACTGTTGATCAATTGACTCAATTAAATAAAATTTATGATAAATTGAAAGATATACTTGAAAAGGAAGAGAAACATTTGAACAGCTGGCAAGAAGATAGGGAAGAATTTCAGGATAGGAAAACAGAGATTCAGAAAAAGATTAACAATTTTGAAATTGAAATAACCCGTTACTCAGAGAAGGTTAAACAGGAGTTTTCTTCATTAGAAAAAATTGCAAGGGAAGAGAATCCCCTGAGAGATAAAATAAAAGAGGGGGAAACAAATTATCAGTATTTAAAAGAAGAAACAGATATAGAAAATTTTATTGATTATGATAGAGAAATAAACGAGGCTGACCAAAAAAGGGAAGAATGTATCAGGGATATAAATAATTACAGGGTTCTTCTCGAGAAACTGACTAAAGAGTTAGCTGAAGCAGACAATAAAAAGAATAGTCAGGAGCTTCAGGTACAGGAGATGTCAATAAAGATAAAAAACATCAGGGAAAATATTGAAAACAATCAGGGAAAAATAAACCAGGTTGTTGGTGATAGGGAAGCTGTCGAATACCTCAAAGAGATTGAAAATAAGCAGAAAATTCTAAAAGAAAATGAAGAGCAGGCCCGGAAAGAATTAAATGATAACAGGGAGATGCTGAGTAATAAAAAAAGTGATTTAAATGCATTGAAACTATCAATGGATAAAAATATAAAAGAGATAGAGAATGCGCAGGATTTTTTAAATAAAAAGATAGAGGAATATGGAATTAAAAATTTTCCTGAACTTGAGGATTTTGTTCTAACCGAAAAAGAACTTGATATTATTGAAGAAAAGATACAAAGTTATGATAATAGTATGACTGAGATAAAAGGTAAAATCAGGATGTTTGAAGATAAGTTAGAAGGAAGAGAGATAAGTGACAAAAAGATAGAGTTACTTAAATATGAAAAGATCAATCTGGAAAGAAGAAAAAACGAGTTGATCGGTAATATAGCTTCACTTGCTGAGAGAATTGACAGAATTGGACACAGACTAAAGGAAAAGCAAGAATATAACCATAAAAAGGGAAAAGTTGAAAAAGAACTTGCTTTAATTAAAGAAATAAATGATCTTGTTGGTGCCAACAAATTCGTTGAATTTGTTGCTTTGAGGCAGTTGAAATACATCGCCCGGGAAGCCTCAAACAGACTCCTGGAGATTACCAATGACAGATATCAACTGGAGTTGGATCAGAATGGCGAATTTGTAATCTGCGATAATTATAATGGGGGGGTTAAGCGCGATTGCAATACCCTTTCGGGTGGTGAAACATTTCTGACTTCACTGGCACTTGCTTTGTCTCTATCATCTCATATTCAATTGAAAGGAAAAGCTGAGATGGAATTCTTTTTTCTCGATGAAGGTTTCGGGACCCTTGATACTGAATTATTGGAAATTGTGATGAATTCTCTGGAGTGTCTAAAAGAAGAACGTTTATCGGTGGGCATCATCAGTCATGTTGAAGAGCTAAAAAACAGGGTTCCAGTCAGCTTAAATGTAATTTCTGCTGAAGCCGGTCTTCATGGAACAAAAGTAGAAATAAAATATAACTAAATATCATAAAATCTCTATAATTCAAATAATAAAAGCTAAATAAAAGTAAAAATATAATAACCCAGTCAAAAATTTTTATATAGAGGAAGGAAATGTAAAATTAATGGAGAAATATATCAAAGAATAGTTTATAACAAAATAGGACAGGTGATAAATATGAAAAATTATTCTTTGATAGATGAAATTGACGTATTGGTCTGGAGTCTAGAAAGTGAAGATAAATTAAGATGCATAAATATGGCACTTGCTAATTTTTTTGGCAGAGAGAAAAGCTATTATACAAATACTGTCTCAGATCAGGACCTTAACCCGCAGGAAATCGAATTATTATTTGATAACAACAATCAATTGGTATTTAGTGAAAAAAAACGAATCAAAACAGAGAAATGGATTGAAAATCATCACGGGGAATCTAGACTATTATCAATAACAAAAGTACCTAAACTTTCTCCTGAGGGAAATGTAGTAGAAATAATCTGTAACGCCAGTGATATAACAGAACAGGAGAGGCTGAAAAGGGCCCTTGATATAACAATCGATAATTTAAATGCCAGTGAAGAGTTTCTTTTAATGAATTTTCAGGAGTCAAATAATGGAATTATTCTATCTGATAGAAATGGAAAAATAATTATGTTTAATAATCAGGTTACCAGCATGCTGGGCTATGATGACGATGATCTAATTTCTTTAAATCTATTTGATATTATTCATCCCGAAGATACTAGTAAAATCAAATATATGTTAAACATGCTGTTGAAGAGAAATATAAAAAATTTTAATTTAGAAAAAAGGTTAATTACTCAGAATAATGACTATCTCTGGGTTAATTTTCATTGTACTCTTACCAACAATAATAAAAAAGATACTGACTCAACTTATTTATTGTCTTATGTTGAAGATATTTCAGATAGAAAATCTGCTGAAGAGACAATTCGAGAACAGCGAGAAGAAATTCGTCATAATAGAGAGGAACTTGAGTTTAATAAACTAAAGAACAAGTTTTTTACAAATATATCTCATGAATTTAAAACACCAATAAATCTTATTTTTTCCTCACTTCATATTATGGAACTTTACCTAAAAAAACAAAATGATTTAAAAGATGATACGAAACTAGATACATATATCAGTATAATTAAGCAAAATGGAAACCGCTTATTGAGATTGGTTGATAACTTAATTGATTTGACCAAGATGGATATAAATGATTACAATCTTAATTTAAAGAGATGTGATATAGTAGCATTATTGAAGAATATAGCCGAATCAGTAAGATTGTATATCGGGGACAACAAAAGAAAATTTCATTATGAAAGCAGTATTAAGTCAATGGAAGTTGTCTGTGATCCGCTCAATATAGAAAGAGTAATTCTTAACTTATTATCAAATGCAATAAAATTTACCAATAAGGGTGACAGTATATATTTATTATTAGATAGAGATAAGAATAAAATTCTAATATCTGTTAAAGATACAGGTATCGGAATTAAGGAAGATAAACAACAACTTATTTTTGAACAATTCCGGCAGGTTAATGAATCATTATCCCGGGAAACAGAAGGGAGTGGGATTGGTCTTACTATTGCTAAGTGTCTGGTAGATATGCATGGAGGGAGCATTTCTGTAGACAGTAAGTATGGTGATGGAAGCGAATTTATAATAGAATTACCTATTGAAGTAGATGATGAATCTAATAGACCGGAACTGGATCAGATTGAGGATTTTAGCAATAAGGTTGATATTGAGTTTTCAGATATATATAATACAAAATAGCTTTTCGGGAGACTGGAATATTAAATTATTACAAAAAGTAAAATTTCTATAATATAACATCCTCCAGTATTGACTTTCTTTCTGGTCATTACAACATAGACAAATGCTTAAAAAATTATAGAATAAGTACTTGTATCAATTCAGCTTGTATGAGATAAACTAAATAATGGATTAAGAAAAGACAGGACTGGTATTATGGATAAATTTGATTATATTAAATATATAAAGAAATTAGATATAGAGATGGCAGAAGGTCATGCTCTGGAATGTAAAAAGGGCTATTTTGCAGATGATCTTGGTATATTTTATACTAAAGAAAAAACAATATTCAGAGTCTGGTCACCAACTGCTACTGCTATTGAAGTTTTAATATATAAGAGCGAAGCTGATAAGATGCCAGAGTTTAAAGTAAATATGCAAGAGAGTGATAATGGTATCTGGTTTGCAGAGATTCCGGGTGACCTACAGGGAATGTACCATATATATAATATTTTTATAGAAGATATATTCAGAAAAGCGGTGGATCCTTATACAAAAGGACTCGGAACTAATAGTGAACTCGGGTTGATTGTAAACCTTGAAATGACAAATCCACCCGGATGGGAATATGATAGAGGGCCGGACTTGAAGTGTCCCCAGGATGCAGTAATATATGAAGTACATTTGCGGGACTTTTCTTCATCGGAGAACTCGGGAATAATAAATAGAAATAAATATCTTGCCTTTACGGAAAATGGTACTGTTAACAATAATGGCTTAAGGACAGGGATTGATCATCTGAAAGAACTGGGCATTACCCATATTCATCTACAGCCTGTTTTTGATTTTGCTACTGTAGATGACCTTTCAGATAATCAATACAACTGGGGTTATGACCCTTATTTCTATAATGTACCAGAGGGTTCTTACTCTACAAACCCATCAGATGACACCCGAATAAGGGAATTTAAACAGATGGTAAAGGCTATTCATGATAATGGGTTGGGAATTATTATGGATGTGGTATACAATCACACTTATCATACAGAGAATTCACCCTTTAATAAAATAGTTCCAGGCTATTATTACCGCCGGGATTATTGTGGTAATTATTTTAATGGTTCTGGTACAGGTAATGAGACTGCTTCAGAAAAGCCAATGGTCAGGAAGTTTATTGTTGATTCTGTTAAGTACTGGGCAGAGGAATATCATATTGATGGTTTCAGGTTTGATTTAATGGCTCTTCACGATAAAGTTACTATGAACAAAGTAGAAAAGGTACTCCACAATATAAATCCTTCAATTCTTATCTATGGTGAACCATGGACAGGGGGATTTTCCCCACTATCACCTGATCAACAGATGCTTAAGGGTGCACAGAAGGGCATGAATATTGCTGTCTTTAATGATCATTTCAGGAATGCCATAAAAGGTGATAATGACGGCCATAGTGTGGGCTTTGTTTCAGGTGCCCATCATCAGGATGAGAATATAAAAAGAGGAGTTGTAGGAGCTATACCATATGATCATAATATCGTAGACTTTGCGGAAGAGCCTGGAGAAACAGTTAACTATGTATCCTCTCATGATAATCTGACTCTCTGGGATAAACTACATAAGTCTAATATGAATGATAGTGAAGATGTCAGGATAAAGATTGACCGCCTGGCTCAGGGTATTGTTTTTACTTCACAGGGAATACCATTTATACATGGAGGAGAGGAGATCTTAAGAACTAAATATGGCAATCATAATAGTTATAATGCTGGTGATATAATAAATCAGATAAAATGGGAAAGGAAAAACATCTATTATAGCACCTTCTGTTATTATAAAGGACTGATTGATATCAGGAGAAATCACCCCGCTTTTCGTCTCAGAAATGCTCAGCAAATCCGTGAATTTCTGAGTTTCCTGGATACCCCATATAATACTGTGGGTTTTTCTTTAGCTGAGCATGCAAATAATGATAATTGGAAAACTATTGTCGTATTTTATAATCCTAATCGTGAATCTATTACATTTAATTTACCTTTTTCAGGACAATGGAATGTAGTTGTGGATGAGCAGCGTGCAGGAAATGACGTCTTATATACAGTATTATCCAATAATGTCAAGGTGCCTCCGATCACAATGATGGTAATGTATATGCAATAAGCTTTGGTGTGATCATATTCGTGGATGTTTATTATTAATTCTGTGAAAAATTTGGGGAAAAATAGGAATATCACCTTCGGAGACTAACACATAAGTATTTAATTCAGCATAAAATGGTGTATGTGTTGGTTTTCCTTTATGAAGGGGGTATTGTTTCTATGTTATATCAATATGTTATAAAAATATTAATGAGTAATTCTGATACTGTATTTACTGCCCTTGTAATGGGTGTTCTAGGTTATATTGGTTGGCTTTGTTGGAAAATTAATGAAAGAGAAAAAGAATTCATGAAAAAGTGGAAAGAAGAAGATATGAAACTGAATTTAATTAAAAAGAAATTTGATCAATTTGACCAGGGAATCTATAAAGATATACTGGGGCATCTTAATGAAAATATTAAAGATACGGATAAACTTTTACTGGTGTCACAGGATAATAATAATGAAATAGAAAGGGTCAGGAATGATATAATAACAGAAGTAAAAGATTCCGCTGCCGAGTTAAAAGATATTATTATGATATTAATGAATAATAGGACTAGAAACATTAAAAATTACAAAGAAGGTTTAAATAATATCAGTAATGAAATGGGAAAAATTCATGATTCTAAATATAATAAAGATTAAAATATGAAGGAGTAATTCTAACTACAAGGGGGGTAAATAGATGTCAAAAAAGGAACGAAAGACAGATGATTTTACTCTATTAAAATTGAAACTTGAAGTTGCAGAAGAACTTGATCTTGTAGATAAAATAAAAGAGGTAGGATGGGCTGGTCTTACCGCAGAAGAGACCGGTAAAATGGGTGGGTATATCACCCAGAAGATAAAAGCGATGAATCAAGAAGAAACTTGAATATCACCGATTAATAGATTATAATATATATGTATGTATTATAATGGAGGTCAGGATATGTCACAATATCAAAATGTTGCAATATTCGGCGGTACTTTTGACCCAATACACCTGGGTCATCTCTTAATTGCAGAACAGGTATATAATAATTTCTCTCTGGACCGAATAATTTTTATCCCTGCCGGCCTTCCTCCCCATAAGGTTGAAAAAGACATTTCATCAGCAGGAGATAGACTTGCAATGCTTAAACTGGCTATAAAAAATAATAAACATTTTGCAGCATCCAGCTATGAACTTGACAAAAGCGGAAAGTCATATACTGCGGAGACTCTTCGATATTTTCACCGCAACGATATAGCAAGTAATGTATATTTTATTATTGGAGCAGATTCACTTCTGGATATTCTTAACTGGCGTGAACCGGATTATTTATTTCAAAATGCTCGCTTCATAGTTGTTCATAGGCCAGGTTATGATATTAGCGATTATTATAAGAATGAGAAATATAAGCCATATAGAGAAAAGATTCTAATACTGGATACTATGCAGGTAGATATCTCATCTACACGAATACGAGAAATGGTAAGAGCGAAGAAGTCTATTAGATATCTGACTACTAATGAGGTTGTGGAATATATATATACTAAGAATTTATATAGTTGATTCTGTCAAAAAATGTTTTTTATTATATATTTTTATTATGTAGTCCAAAGTGTTTTTATTGGTCAGGAGAAAACTACATCAAAAGATGATTAGCTAAACTGTTCCAATAAATGATTTTTATCGGGGTTGATAGAACTTGCAGGAAACAGAAATAATAAAAATTCTTAACAATAGATTGCCAGAACAGAGGGTAAAACATACCCTTGAGGTTGCTGATACAGCAGAAGAGATTGTTAGATTGATTTATCAGGAAAAAGCTGTAAAAATTGGGCATTCTATATTTAAAGATGAAATTGAAGATTTTATTGTAAGCCAGGTACGGCAAGCGGCATTACTACATGATTTTGCTAAAAATATGGAATATGGAGAACTTTACACTATAGCGGAGTTAATTATAGATGAGTGGGAAATTGATGAACAGGAATTAGCAATTCCACCGGTTTTACATGCCCCTGTAGCAGCTTATCTTGCGAAAAATGAGCTTGGAATAGCTGATTATGAAGTTCTGGAGGCTATTCGTTTTCATACTATTGGAAGCCCTGAGATGGGGGAGATCTCAAAAATACTGTATGTTGCTGATTTTATTGAGCCAGGTCGTGAGTTTTCTGCAGCTAAAAAAGCACGTCACGAATTGCATGAAAATGGCCTGGAGGCAGCAATAATAACAATTTGTGATTTTAATATAAAATATAATATTGACTGGAGGAAAGAAATACATCCCAATACGATATTATTAAGAAATGCCTATTTAAGGAGGCAGACCTAGATGCAGAAGAAAACAAGAAATATTTTTATAATTACAGGACTTATATTTCTGATTATTTTAATCTTATTGACCATATATTTTTTAAATAATGATTTCTGGGCTTTGCGGCAGAATCCTTTTGGTACTTCCAAATTGAATGTATTACTTGTCGGTTACGATTCATCTATTAATGGACCACCGCGGGCAGATACAATTATATTGGCCAGCATAGATTTGAAGACTAAAGAAATAGGTCTACTATCTATCCCCAGGGATACCAGGGTCAATATACCTGGATACGGCATGAACAGGGTAAATGCATCTCATGCATTTGGTGGTGTGGAACTTACGGTAGCAACCCTGGAAGATTACCTTGAGGTACCTATTGAATACTATGTAGAAACAGATTTTCAGGGCTTTGCTGGAATAATTGATGCCATTGGTGGGGTAGATATTACAATAGAAGAGCCCCTCCATTATGTAGATAATGCCGGTGACCTCTATATAGACCTACCGGCAGGAAACCAGCATTTAGATGGAGAAAAATCCCTTCAGTATGTGCGTTATCGTGAGGCAATCAAAGGAGATATTGGGCGCGTAGAGAGACAGCAAAAGTTTCTGAAAGCTATGATGAAAAGGATATTGAATCCTGATATTATAATCAAACTACCTTCCATCTATAATGAAACAAAAAAAGCGATAGATACTAATATACCTGTACAGGATGTTACTCCTTTTGTTCGCTTGTTGAAGGATATTAACCTGGGTAATGTAGATACCGTAATGCTTCCAGGAGAACCCAAATATATCAATGGCGCCAGTTACTGGATAGCTGATCAGGATGAACTGGAAATAGTGGTTAATAATCTAATCCGTAGTAAAGAATATATAAGGAATGGTCGGTATGAATTATCTATTAAAAACGGAAATGGCGTAAACGGACAGGCTTCTATTATATTTGACGAAATGGAAAAATATGGTTTCGAGGTTGTTTCAGTCGGTAATGCAGATAATTATGACTATAAAATTACTCTAATTATATATTACGATAAAAATATGGAGGATGTAGTTAAAGATATACATGAAGTTATTGGGGGAGAGATAGAATTTGTAGAATTAGATGAAGGTGAGATAGCAGAAGAAGATATTCAGATTATTATTGGTGCAGACAATCTGGAGATTGATAATACTGTAAAATAGCTTTAAAAAGCAGGTAAATTAATCAAAGAGAAACACTAAAACGAAAAACATAATTATGAAAATATATTTAGATTTCAGTTTAGAAATGTTTAAAAAATAAGGAGATGGTAATTCTATATGTCAAAAAGTATTAAAGAAATAGCCGTTATGGCTGCTGAAGCGGCCGATGATAAGAAAGCAATTGATATTGAGGTACTTGATGTTCAGGAATTAACTATTATAGCCGATTATTTTGTTATCTGTAGTGGTAATTCTGAAACCCAGGTAAAAGCTATTGCTAATGGGATTGAAAAAGAACTTTCAGAAGAGGGCATTGAACCACAGAAAGTTGCAGGCAAACAGGATTCCCGTTGGATATTAATGGATTATGCCGATGTTATTATTCATATTTTCCATAAGGATGAACGTGAGTTTTATGAACTGGACCGCCTATGGGCTGATGCAGAGAAGATTTTAAGAAATTCTTGACAATGCTATAATTTATTATTATAATTGGGTGTAAATCAATATATCTATTCAATTGTTAAAATAATACTAAAGAGTTTCTTATAACAAGTCATGGTTAAAAAAATAGAATAATATTATATATAGAAACTGTGAAGGAAAGTAGTAGATGTCATTCTATCTAAAGAGAGCTGGTGGACGCTGTGAACCGGTGATAGGATATATCGAACTCATTCTGGAGTTTAATCAGTGAAAGCAAAATGGGCTGAATCTATTTATTTAGTCAGGTAATTATCTATTAATCTGGCTTAATAAAAAATGAGTAGCTGATTACGTAAAATCTGCGTTAATGATCGAGTGGGTATAAACCAAGAAGGGTGGTACCGCGGGTAATCCTCGTCCCTATATTTATTAGGAGCGGGGTTTTTTGTTGTTATTATCTACATTGTTACTAAAACTATTTGTTTTGGAGTAGTGTATAATTGTTTATATAAAGTTATTGGATAATAACATTTTATAAACATATGATGAGTTATAATAAGTGATGCGGTATATTAGATTTTTGATATTAAATAATAGGGGGTTATAGTATGAAGGGCCGTTATGATTTCATTGAGGTTGAAAAAAGGTGGCAAAAAAAATGGGAAGATGAAGAACTATTTAAAACCGAATATGAAGCAGGAAAGGAAAATTACTATGTCTTAGAAATGTTTCCCTATCCTTCAGGAAATCTTCATATGGGGCATGTTAGAGTCTATTCAATAGGAGATGTAATTGCCCGTTATAAAAAAATGAAGGGATATAATGTACTTCATCCTATGGGTTGGGATGCTTTTGGTCTTCCTGCTGAAAATGCAGCAATCAAGCATGGAAATATACATCCTGCAGAATGGACATGGTCCAATATAGACAACATGAGAGAACAGATGAAAGCCCTGGGATTAAGCTATGACTGGGATAGAGAGGTTACTACTGCCTTTCCTGATTACTATAAGTGGACACAGTGGTTTTTTGTTCAGATGTATAAAAAGGGCCTGGCATATAAGAAAAAATCTTCTGTAAATTGGTGTCCCGGTTGTGAGACTGTACTGGCCAATGAACAGGTTGTCAATAATAAGTGTGAACGCTGTGATAGTGAAGTAGATCAAAAAGAACTGGAACAGTGGTTCTTTAAAATAACAGATTATGCTGACCGTTTACTTGAGGATCATCAGCTGCTGGATAACTGGCCGGAAAAAGTAAAAACAATGCAGAGAAACTGGATTGGACGCAGTGAAGGTATGAGGATTAAATTCCCGGTAAAAGGGATGGATAATGAGCTTGAAGTTTTCACTACCAGGCCTGATACAATCTATGGGGCTACATATATGGTGCTAGCTCCTGAGCATCCACTTGTCCAGGAATTGATAGCTGGAACAGACAAAGAAGAAGAGGTAAATGAGTTTATAAATCAGGTTAAGAAGCAGAAAGAGATGGAGAGAACATCTCCTGAATCAGAGAAAAACGGTATATTTACAGGGGGGTATGCGGTAAACCCAATGACAGGTGAAGATATACCAATTATGATTGCCAACTATGTATTGATGGGTTATGGTACAGGTGCCATTATGGCTGTACCAGCACATGACCAGCGTGACCTTGATTTTGCTATAAAATATGATATTCCTGTTGAAATTGTAATTCAGCCTGGTGACAGGGAAGAGATACTCACTGCAGAGGATCTTGAAGGAGAGGCTTATACAGGGGGAGGCCATCTGGTAAATTCCGGGGAATATAATGGTCTATCAGTTGAAGAAGCCTTCGACAAAATGGCTGAAGACATGGAAGAACAGGGTATTGGTAATGTTGAGGTTAATTATCGTTTGCGGGACTGGTTGATATCCAGACAGCGCTACTGGGGAACTCCGATTCCTGTAGTCTATTGTGATAGTTGTGGAGCTGTTCCGGTACCTGAAGAAAACTTACCTGTAGAGTTGCCACATGATGTGGAATTCAGCCCGACAGGTGAATCTCCCTTAAAACATGTTGACAGCTTTGTAAATACAGAATGTCCTGAGTGTGGAGGAAAAGCCAGAAGAGAGATTGATACCATGGATACTTTTGTTGACTCATCCTGGTATTTTCTCCGTTATATCGACCCACATAATGAGGAAATGCCTTTTTCAAAGGATAAGGCAGATAAATGGTTCCCTGTCAGTCAGTATATAGGTGGTATAGAACATGCTATCCTTCATTTGCTATATGCACGTTTCTTTACCAAAGTAATTTCCGACCTGGGATTAACTGATGAAGTTGAACCATTCAGAAACTGGCTTGCACAGGGTATGGTTCTGAAAGATGGTGCCAAGATGTCCAAATCCAAGGGGAATGTTGTTGATCCCAGAGAGATACTTGGCAAATACGGTGCTGATACAGCAAGACTGTTTATCCTTTTTGCTGCTCCACCGGAAAAAGACCTGGAATGGAGCGATGCAGGGGTAGAAGGTTCTGAGAGATTCCTGAACAGGGTCTGGCGTCTTGTTTCGGAAAATATAAGAGATCTGAAGAAGGTAAATTTAGCTACAGCAGATAGTTCCTCGCTTGATACTAAGGCATTTGATAAAGAGGAGAAGGAATTCTATCGTCAATTACATGTTACTATTAAAAGAGTAACCGAGGATATAGATGAAAGACTGAACTTCAATACGGCGATAAGTGCAATTATGGAATTAACAAATGCAGCTTATCAGTATCTTAATAATGTCGACGATGTCAATTATGATCTGTTAAAGATGGTTATTGATAAAATGCTCGTTCTATTATCACCATTTGCTCCACATATGACAGCTGAACTCTGGACTGAACTGGAAAACGAGGGTTTTGTCTATGAACAGTCCTGGCCTGAATATCAGGAAGAGGCCATGAAAAAAGATGAGGTTACTATTGTGGTCCAGGTAAATGGAAAAGTAAGAGATAAGGTGGAAGTTGATGCTGAGATTTCTGAAGAAGAACTCAAGGAACTGGTACTTTCACAGGAGAAAATCCGGGATTACACACTGGATAAAGATGTAGTTAAGATCATTGTAATACCTAAAAAATTGGTTAATATAGTTGTCAAATAAATCAAAATGAAAAGGTAGAGACGAAAGTATAGAAAAAACTAACCCCCTTTCTGGTATATTAATACCGGACATAAGGGGGTTATTTGCTGGACAATATTTATCACTTGCTGATATTATATCTGCGAGCCAGGCAGCATGATGAAAATACAATCAGGATAGAAGTTACACCCGATGATATGGGTAAACTGATGGAGATTCCCCTTACTATATTGCGGTCACTTGGGTTTAATAATCATTGGTCACAACTCACTTTCATATTAATATATATATTTCCACTTTAACTATTTAATTTAGATCATAATTAAATTATTATTCTTCTGTTTCTTCGATGAGCTTACTGACTTCATTTGAGTTGGAACTTTCTCCACCACTGCTGTATGCTCTTACAACAAAAAAGTATTCTTCATTTACTTCAAGATCATTGATAGTATATGAAACCCGATTATCTTCTATATTACCTGTTCCCACATCTTTGTACCAGGGATAATTCCCTGATTCATTACCATAGTATATACGGTAACCTATTTCACCTGTAATTGTACCCTGTTCAACATTAGTGGTAACTTCATCCCAACTGAGTGTAGCTTCTCCAGTAGCACTAGGTGATGGAGGGGGTGGTGGAACAGGACTTGGATCCACTGCTTTTTCACTACATGCATTCAAAAATATTAAGCTGAGGATAAGACAAGTTATTAAAATGGTTTTTTTCATTTGCAACTTCCTTTCTAATTAATTAATTAATTTATTCTACTTCTAAATTTGTTGGTGCAGTTGGAGGAGGATCTAGATCTCCTTGATACTCATAGGCTCCTATATCATAACCATCTCCAAATGGTCGAATGTTTCCTTCTATATCTACATCAGGAGCTAATTCTGAAGAACCAGTGTTGATAGCTATAGATCCTGGTTTTAAATGAAGGTCATAATCCTCAGAATAGCTTATATTTATAAAAATTTTTTCATAATCGTCTTCAGTAATTTCTAAGTTATGGTCAAGTATGATCGTACCTTCCTCTATACTGAATCGCTTAGTTATATTATTTCTTACAATGACATTTTCGCTCGGGTTACCACCCAGGTTATCTTTTAAATTAGAAATCCTGATCCAGGCACTTCTTCCACCTACTGGTGAAATAACTGTGTTGTTGACAATTCGGCTGTTATACGCTCCTGACATAGTAATACCATGCCAGTGATCTACAATAATAACGTTATTTTCAATTACCCAGTCGTTAAACGGGCCATCAAAACAACCGATTCCCTGTAAGGAACCCTTTAAAGGATCATCGGGGTTTTCGTGTTCAACGATAATATTGCCCCTTAAAGTAATTCGGTCACTGGGGTCATTTCCATCATGAAAAGACTGGAATCCATCATCATGCTGACTGTTGTCAGATTGAATATAACAGTTTTTAATATAATTATTTTCAAAGAGAAGGTCATCTGCAATACCACGCATACCATCACCTGAAAAATTTTCAACAGTATTATTTTTTATAACTGAATTATTTCCCATAATAGTAATTCCATGATTAACGTTTTTCAAGTGGTTATTTATTAAGTATACATCTGTACCAGAGGAATAAATTCCCGAACTTGCTTTTTCATTCCAATCGTTTTCTGTCCACTGTGAAGAATCTTCATATGTATATATATAACAATCTTTAAATGTAATGTCTGTAGCTGGCCCACTCCAGTTATGACTTTCTATTTTGACAAGTCCTGTTTCTTCAGGTGTTTCCAATTCGTGATTTATTGTTAATCCACTAAATACCCAATGTGAGCTACCACGTACAAAGACACGAGACAACACTGCTTTGTATTTATTCTCGGCCTTAATAGTAATATCTTCTGCATTAAAGTATCTGGATATTGTTAAATCACCATGAAAACCATCCTTCAATAAAATCGTATCACCAGCCTTAATAGGTGCGCCCTCATTTTTAACAATTAACTCTCCAGATCCATCATAAGGATATTCTGCGGCTCCGCGACTTTCAACCTTATTATTTATAACGCTTTGCAAATTTCTCCATGGATTCTCGTAACTGCCGTTACCTTCAATATTATTTTCTGGGTCTGCCGGAGCAACATAAAAGGTATTGGCTGCGGCAGATAAGTCTGATAAGGATAGGAGAAGTAACAGAATTATAATACTCACTATCCAGGGAGTAGATTTTCGTTTTGATATTGTCACCAGTAATACACTTCCTTTTCAGAGTTGTTTTTAATAGATGAGCAAGTAATGTTATATATTTACAAAAAATTATAATTTATTATATCATTATTCATATTTTACTTCAAATAAAAGTATTAAAATGGTTATTATGGATTAACATGAAAAGTTTCGTTTGTTTATTGCTCAGACAACTATGTCATTAATAGTCATCACCCTTTTGTACATGTATAGTTGCAATGATGACTATGGTTAAGGAAGAAACTGGAAAGAAACACTGGCGATATGGTTCAGTAGCTGGCTAATAGTCTCTGGTGTAGGTGGAGTGCTGGCATTTCTACTGTAGTGCTGGTCTTATTAAATGTATTAACTTAAATATATAGATCAGTTTATATTGTACGATAATTTTAGAAATGTGAATAGATATATGTCGTACAATTTAATTGAATAAATGAAGTGGATAAAAAAGATTAATAAAAATATCTTAATGAAGGTGTTATTATGGAATGTAAAGATAAAGGGGAACGTATCTGTCCACAGTGTAATTATAAGATCGAGGATGAAAATGTTATACGCTGTCCCAGATGTTTTAAAGTATTATTACTGAAATGTTCTGAATGTAAAAAATGCAAGAAGATTAATTAACCGCTAACTTCAACAACAATAATAAACACTTCATTATGTTCCGCTACAGACTGAAACGGTCAGAATGGAGTGTTTTGTCTTATTATTAAATAGTATTCTAGTTTCATTTAGGATATTTGTCCTCCTTGCCTGTCCTCCTATTTTATAATTTGTTTAATAATTGGATTATAATTCTTTTTTCTACCAAGATTTTTATCTAGATTTTTAATCAACAGGAATGATAATCCCAGGAATACTAAAGAGCCAATTATTCCTGTTCCCTCTGTAGGAGCAAATCCCAGTAGCGTTGCAAAAAACAACCCTGCAAAGTATCCAATTATCAGGCTTATTAGAGGGAGGATGTAAATAATAAGTGAGGCGATAATTAAAGGCTGTTCGCCCATCTCAATCTTGACTTCCTGACCGCTCTCGGCACCAACGGGATTCTCGACAGTGACTTCAATTTCATCAATCTCATGACTATCTTCGACAGCAAGTTGACATTTATTAGTACACTTGCTGCAGAGAGAATGACGCTGTATTCTGACAAGTGCTTTATCTCCTTTATTCTCCAATACAAAACCATGCTCTTCCATTTTTATACCCCTTTACAAAATTTCTGATATATACAGACACATAA